>JAKAQK010000172.1 GCA_021822625.1 bacterium
CCACAAATATACATGCCAGTATAAAAAGAAAAAAGAATTTCGAATTCGATTTTAACAATCCGGTAAAAGATATAATGAATCAAGTTTGCCTGATTTTTATGTCTTGTTGCCTGATTGATTTTTTTCTTTTTATACTGGCATGTATATTTGTGGCTATATACTCTTTGATTTTTCGACGCTGTTGTCAACTTTTAATTTGTCATAATATTCCGTTTATTGCTATTTATATTTCTAGTTAAGGAATAGACAAATTAAAAGTTATTTATGTATAGACATTTTAAAAGTTATTAACATCACCGTATTTATAATGTGTTTATTTTCTTGACATTTATAATTAATATTAATTAAAATTATAATAATTTTAATTAACTTTTAATTTCTGAATTCTGGATATTATGATGGTCAAAAAGAAGTTTAGACAAAAACAATTATTCTTATTAGTCGCATTATTAATTTTTATTGTTTCTTTTGGGTTGTCTGGGTGTAAAGGAGAAAGTAAAAAATAAAGTAAAAAAACGTCTATAAAAAATTTATCGAAATTAAAACCAGCCATAAAGTATTATAAACTGATTAATTTAAATGGTGTCTATAATGGTTCTGCACTACCACTTAGTATTGCCAAAGATGCTAAAGGAAATGTTTGGGTTACTTATAATAATTCATTGAATTCATATGGAATTGTCGTAGAATTAAAATCTAAGAATGGAAAAATTATGAAAAATTATACATTAATAAAACATTTTGGCCCTAATGCAATTGCAATTGATAAAAATGGAAATATTTGGGTTGCAGGCGTAGTTATTGGAGAGATTGCAGAAATTAAATCCGCAAGAATGGTCCGCAATATTTTCCATATTCTGGTCCGCAATATCCATAACAAAATTAAAATAATATAAAATTATTATATCAGAGTTTATCGTTTGATTTATCGTCATAGTTTTTATATGTTTTTGCTAAAAGTCGAAAATTAATAGAATGAATACGCAGATATTAATTAAATTGTAAATTTTAAAATATATGCCGATATTAAAAACATCTGTATTTCTTTCATCAAGATTTGGGGAATTTAGAGAATTAAGGAAAATTTTATCGTATAAAATTTCTAGTTACCCTACACTTAACTTAACCCCCATAGACCTGAATAACGACAGGGTCAGCAGCAGACCGCCGCTTGAAGAATCTATATTAAATTTAAGGAGAGCCGATTTCATGGTTCTTCTTGTCGGGGATACTTATGGAGAGCCAGCGCCTGGTTACAAGGAATCTTTTACGCAACTTGAATATGACGAAGCTGTCAAAGAAAATTCTAACGTGCGGATAATGGTTTTCTTTATAGGCAAATCTTATGACTTAGAAAATAAAAAAGCATTGCCGACCGAAAATGTTATATTTGATAAATGGCGGAAGCAATTAATAGATAATCACATCGTGGGTTTTCTTGATTGCGCCAAAACAAACGAAGAACTTGCGGATATTATTTTTGAAAAATTTAAAGACGCTTTTTTTGAGTTTAACTTTGGGCAATTAGTTGTCGAAGGAGATGATGATTTAAGTTTTATTGATGCCGATGCTAACGAAGATATATTGGATACAGAAGAAGAGGCTGATAATTTATCTCAAAAAAATGCCGAAAGAACGGGGGAGACGATAAAAGAGCAAAATGATGTTATAGCTAACGAATTTTCGGCCATAAAGAATCCGAATGCCGTTGCCGCTTTAGAAAATAGCAACGAGGCAGAGACCGCAATAGAACTAAAAGAGTATGCGATAGCGATAAAGCACTTAAAAAAGGCATTAGATTTAAAGCCTTTAGACTATATGTCTAATTATCTTCTTGCCAAACTATACATAGCCATGGGCAGAAAAGATAAGGTATCCGATATTATAGATTTAAGTTTGAGAGCCGCAAAAATAGCCTCATATTACAACGACAATATAAGAGCATCTCTTTCATATCAGTTCACTTCTAGAGGGTATCTTTTAAAGAACGAACTTGAGGAGGCGTTAAAATATGCCGACGAAGCAATAGAATCTGCATCAAACTATTCCAGGGCATATCTCGAAAAAGCAAGGGTTTATATTGCTATGAAAAATTCAGAAGGAGCCTTAGAAACTATAATAAGAGGTTATGATTATCATCAGTCCATTATTATTGAAGCATTTAAGGATCCCGCATTTAAAGGCATTAAAAATGATCTTAAAAAATTTTTAAAACGTCTTATAGAAAAAAATAAAAAAGATTTAATTGAAATATTTGACGTATTCAAAGAAATTGAAAAATTTGTAAAGGCAGATAAAATTATAGATTTTACTTTGCAGGATTTGAATAAATTTGTCAATTTTAAACAAATCAAAGAAACTTCCGCAAAAATTATCGATTACATTATATTTTATATTAAATCGCTAGAATTTGATGCCGATTTTCTTTACAAGCAGTCAAATATTGAGCAGGGCGATGAAAATGATGAACTGGAAATTGAGACTGTAGATTTTGAATTTAAATATTCTAACGATTATATAACTATAAAAGAATGGTTTTTTAAGGAAAATGATATTGTTAACCCCGGCGATTTATTATTTACCTTTTATTTTTCTAATAATTATCAGATGGAACGAAAATATTTTTTTAAAGGCGACAAAACAATCAGGATTTATAATATAAGAGAAAGTGAAGTAATAACAACAGAATATCCGGAGATATTTAAGTACATAGATCCTCAATATGAAATTATAGAATGTTCTCCTGCTGCAGAATTAAATGAGGAAATCAATGATATAAAAGCGCAATTAAACTCGATAATGCCTGAATATAAAGATTTACAATACGAAATTGAGAAACTATCCGAACAATATAGCCAAATGAATTTTATATCAAGATTTTTTTTCTTCGATAAAAAACTATATGAAAGCAAACAAGAAAAATTTAATGAAATGAAAGCAAAAAAGGAAACAGTTGAAGTAAAATTAGAAGAAAAAGAAAATGCATTAAACGAGATGAAACAAAAAGCCGAAGAAAAAATAAACCAATTTATGGATTCGCTTATTAAATTTAACGATAAAGTTATAGGCAAGTCATTTAGAATGCTTCCATTTAGAACATTTAAGTACGGATATCATTATAATTTTAAGGAAGGGGATTTAGTCAAGTTAAACAATTTAATTACTGATATTAATGATAAAAGCCTGCAAATATTAGACGATTTCCCAGATTATTTAAAAAATCATGAAAAATTCGGCAAATTTTTAAGCATACCTAATAAATTAGGCTATATTAAAGAAAATTCATCATTAAGAACATCTGTTTCATTTTATCTTCCATATGTTGAGTTAAATGAATCGGATGAATCTTTTAATAAAAAAGAAAATGGGAATTATTAAAATTAGCCTACTATGGGCATATTCTTCTTCTATATTTTTCTCTGTTCTACTATTATCGTCATGGCATTTTATCAGGAATCTTCCTATGTAGCAATAGCCAGTCCGCATTTTCCCTCAGGGCCTCTTTGGCAAGATCTAAGATAATCTTCTGCCTGATCTGAGTTTCTTCTTCTTTAGTGGTTTTCCATTTATCTATTGCTTTATTGTATATACCTTTCATTCTTATATATTCGCTTTGATGTTCGGATAACGCCATGCGTTGAATGTATGTTCCAAAAAGACCAGCAAAAACTGGCATTAATACAGTTAAAGCAATAAACAAAGACAACAGGGGTTTAAACATATGTGTCATACTTAAAACAATTACAAAACCCGTAGATAGAAGTCCTAAACTATATAGGATTATTACAATTATGCGCAATTTACGTAGTTTCTTTCTCTCTTCATACTCTCTTTTATTAAAGTAATTAGCCTGTTCGTCTATCCATTCTTTTTTGATAGAGTAAAAATCAGGATTTTTCTGTGGTTCAAAAAGGTTGGTGTCAAGTGCGGAATAAAAGTGCACCACCCGGGCGGTGTAAAAGTGCACCAGTAATTTAATATTAAATAGATAATTCCCTATAATTATAACGCTTGTGTCATCTCCTCTCCCCCATGGGGGAGAGGA
>JAKAQK010000173.1 GCA_021822625.1 bacterium
AGTTATTTTAAAAAAATGGCGGATAAACCGCTTAAAATATTAGACGCAGATAACGGAAAAAATTTAATTGAAACAGACCTTTCTAATGCCGGTTATATTTTTTCAAAAACAAGATTGCGAATAGTTTATTCAAAAAATAAAAACAGATGCAGATTGTATTATTCAACACAGAAAAGCTTGAAGGTTATTATAAAAAAAATTTTTATTACCGGAAACACCATAACAAAAACGGGATATATAAAATCGCTCATTTTATTCAAAAAAAGTCAGGTTTATAATCAGGGCAGCATAATTAAAACCCAAAATTATTTGTATAAAACGGGATTATTTAATTCAGTTGTTATAAAATTAGAACATCCGGAAAATATTAAAAAATATAAGAACATAATTATTCAGGTAAAAGATTCTAAACCGATAAGTTTAACTTTTGGGGCAGGATACGGAACATATACGAGATACAGGGGATTTTTTCAGATTGATGACGACAATCTTTTCGGTTCTGGAAAATCTCTATCTATGCGGTTTTCAAAAAGCGCTATATATACCAATCTTTTATTTGATTATTATGATCCGGCTGTTTATAATTATAGAGGTTTGGCATTTAACGCCGAAGCGTTAGATTCAGATATAATTACCTTAAATTATACACTGCATAAAGAAGGGACGTCTTTTTCGCTAATAAGAAAATTTAATCACAATTTAAAAGGTTTATTGTCTTATAATATGTCATTCGATAATCTTTCAGGATTAAATCCGGGAGTCGATATTACTCCGCGCGATACCGGTTTCACAAGGATAAGCTCGCTTGAAGCATCGCTTATTTATAATTCGAAAAATAATATATTTAATCCGACATCCGGTAATCTAACCGATATAAGATTCTCCTATTCATCATCTATATTAGATTCGCAGATAAATTTTGCAAAATTATTTGTTCATACTGAACAATTTATACCTTTTATTTACAATACCGTCTTAGAATATTCGTTAAGATTCGGATATATAAGACCATTGTCGCCGACGGCCCAGGTACCTATTAACGAAAGATTCTTTCTTGGAGGCAGAACGACGGTAAGAGGATTTCCGCAGGATTCTATCGGCGTGGTAAATCAATACGGCTATGCCGAGGGCGGAGATGTTATGGAAAATTATAATCTTCAGCTAAATATACCAATATATCACAATATTGATTTCTTTGGCTTTCAGGACGGGGGCAATGTTTTTTTAACCCCGTCGGATATTAAACCTTTAGTCCTGTATAAATCTGCCGGAGCGGGCATAATGTATCTTTCCCCGATAGGACCGATAAGTTTTTCATACGGTTTTATTTTGACAAGGGAGCCTTACTGGCCGTCGGGAGGGGTTAATTTTACTGTTGGAACGTCTTTTTAGCATGGTTACAGTGTTAAAATCTTTGTCCGACATCTAAAATGCGGATATAATAGATGCAATCAATAAAATAGAAGTTTAATAAAATAAATAAAGAAAAAGTTTAATAAAACAGAATAAATAAAAATTGAATAAAATAAAAAGTTTAATAGAACAAAATAAATAAAATGTTAATAAAATAGAAGTTGAATAAAATAAATAAAGAAAAGTTTAATACAATAAACAAATAAAAATTGAATAAAATAAATAAAGAAGAAGTTACATGAAATAAAAAATTGAATAAAATAAATAAAGAAAAGTTGAATAAAATAAAAAGGTTAATTAAATAAAATAACGAGTAATAACAAGTATAATAAGAAATGCTTCATATAACGCATCTGTATTGCGTGTTGCGGTTTAATATTATTATATGTTATTGTGGTTATTATGGTTATTGTGATATACAACACAAGTTATATCGGATAAAATATTAGATTAATATGGATATATTGTATTCCAAAGGCGGTTTAAAAAAAGGTTTTTCTACAGGGACGGTTAGCGCAGGCGCAATAAAGTCGTCAATACGGTATTATTTTACAGGAGAAAAATTTGAAACCGTTTCGGTTAATATGCCCGGGGGAGAATCCGTTAATATTGATGTCGCTGAGCTATCATGCAGATTTTTAAAAAATGGGATAAAAATATCTACTGCCGTTATTCAGAAGTTTTCAGGGGACGATATAGACGTAACGGGCGGCATTAAAATATACGCCGATTTTATGATTATCGGCAAAAAAGTTCATAAAAATCTAAACATTCAAAATAATAATAAAGGTACGGGAAGATATGAATATGATAATGACTTTAATAATGATTCTGATAAAATTATTATTGAAGATTCTGAGAATGATTTAAAGGATTATTTTGACGGATTTTATCATGATAAATTAACTTTTTATGATAAAATTGCAAATACCGGCGCCGCAGATTTTTTTTTCTCATCGGCTGAGGGTATTGGAATAGTAACTAAACAAGGGCTGCCGGTCAGAATAGGATGCCCGGCTATAAATCCTGTTCCGAAAGAGATGATAAGAAAGAATGCTTTGAATGAATTGAACGATTTAACCGCATTATACAGATTGAATGAAACAAATAATAATAATAAGTCGTTAAACATAAACGCAAACGGAAACATAAATGCAAATATAAACGTAAACGGAAATATAAACCCAAATAGAACCGCAAACGGAAACATAAATGCAAATATAAACGTAAACGCAAATGCAAATATAAACGTAAACGCAAATGCAAACGATTCAAATGATGTTCTGCAAACAGTGAATTTTTTTTTATCGGTATTGTATATACCCGACGGTAAAGAGATTTCTCAAAAAACTTTAAATTCAAGACTTGGTATAAACGGCGGATTAAGTATTTTGGGAACCACCGGCTATGTTATTCCGATATCGGCAAAAGCTTGGCTTGATACTATTAAATCATCATTAAATTTTTTATCTGAAAACAACATTGACTTATGCGTGTTTACGCCGGGCAGATTCAGTGAGAAATGCGCCATGAAAATTTTCATGGAACTCTCTGAAGAGTATTTTATAGAAATAGGCGACTTTGTATCATATTCAGTGAGAAAGGCGGCGGACTTCGGAATTAAAAATATTATTTTAGCGGGTCAATTTGGAAAAATTATTAAAATATCACAGGGAGAGAGAAATACTAATGCTAAATATAGCCGGTTGAATCTGAATTATATAGGAGAAATAATCAAAAATATCGATTATATGAATATGCAAAATGCCGGTCAGGATGCTCATTATGAGGACGATTTTAATGATATTTATAGAAAAGTGATCAATTCCAATACTTCAAGAGAAGCATTTTCTTATATAGATAGCATAAAAAATGAAAATGTCAAAAATGGAATTATTAACGAAATACTTTACAATGCGAAAAATAATATAGAAAAAATCAATAACAATAAGGTAAAATGCAAGGTAATACTTTTATCATATTCGGGAGAAAAAATATTTGAAACTAAATAAAATTTATATAATCGGTGTCTCAAAATGTTTCAGCGCAAATATTTCGCTGGAACAGTTCATATTAAAAATTTCTCATATCGATTCTATCTTTGCAAGAAAAGAAGATGAATATATTTTAAAAAAAATTAAACATGAAAATAATATAATAAAAAGTTCTCAAATCTTTTACGGCAGTAAAATACGCTTCATATTAGATTATATAACGGAAAATATAACTAAAAAAAATATTTTGGTTTTAGCCGACGGAGACCCTAATTTTTTCGGAATAGCCGGAACGATATTTAATAATACCGACGAAAAGTTTAGAAGATATATAGAGATATTTCCTGCGGCAAGTTATATGCAAAAGGGTTTTGCATCGATTGGAATATCTATGTCGGATTCTGAAATAATAAGTCTACACGGAAGAAATATCGCAAATCTTTTTAAGGCTCTTTATACATTTAAAAATATAGGCGTATATACGGATAAAATTAATAATCCGCTTCAAATTTATAAAATTTTAACGGAGAAAGGTTTTGGCGGCTATTATAAATTTCATGTTTTAAGCGAATTATGTTCTAAAAATGAGAAAATATTGTCATTAAATATCAAAGCAGAACAAA
>JAKAQK010000174.1 GCA_021822625.1 bacterium
TCCGATCTTAATTAAAAAATAAATATATATAACCATTTATTGATAAAAAATGACTAAAATCGATATAATTAAAAAATCATACAATTCGATACAACTTAAAAGTATTAATTGCCCTATATGCGGTATTGAATATTGCAGGAGTAACGACTCTCCTATTGAAATCAATGGGACTATAAAATATATACATAAATGCTTAAGATGCGGCATATTTTCAATTCCCGTAACTATTGATTATATATTAAAAGAAGAATTAAAAAATAAAAAAAATGACGGAATTATAGTTTCTTCGTATTTAAGGGAAGAATACGAAAAATTAAAATCAGATATATATGAATTTAAAAATGAAGAAGACGTAAAAACTTTAATAAAAAATGCGTTAAATAATATTCCTTCGATTTCGGAAAAATTATTTAAATTGTTAAAAGCAATAGAATGCGTTCAGGAAATACCTGGTAATGAAGTCCTAATTATTTCAAAGATAGATACTCGTAGTGTCAATTTAGATAATGAACTACCTTATCATTATTACTTTTTGGCTATGTCGTATTCCCTAAATGATAAAGAGTTAATATTTTATTTAAACTCATTAAAAGAGTTTGGTTATATAAAAACGGATAAAGGATTTACTTCGCCAATACCTCCAGAAATTTCTATAACTGCCAAAGGCTATGAATACTTGGAAAAACAAAGAACTTTGGATAGGTCGCAATCTAAAGACGTGTTTATAGCTATAAAATTTGATGAATCTTATCAGTCGGTCTCAGACTTTATAGCTAATTCCATAAAAGAAAACGGCTATAATGCCGTAAGAGTAGATGAGCAACATCACACGGAATTTATAATGGACTATAATATGAGAAAAATTAAAGAATGCAGGTTTATGGTAGCCGAACTTTCGAGTCAAAACTTAGGCGTTTATTATGAAGCAGGTTATGCAATGGGTATAGGAGTGCCGGTTATAGCGGTAGCAAAAAAAGATAGAAAAAAAGATATTCATTTTGACTTAAAGCAGTTAAATACTATATTTTATGAGTCAAATGAAAGATTGCAAGAGATTTTATCGAATCGTATAGCCGTGTTGTTTGGAGATTTAAAAAGTAATACTTTAGTGTATAATTTATAATATGAATAATAATCTAAAAGATTTGAAAGAAAGTTCTGCCGTCCAAAATCATATTAATATTTTACAGAACATCATTGCTCGAATGGCGAGTAATAGCGCTAATAGCAAAACATGGGCGATAACTATTATATCCGCAATTATAGTTTACTTATTGATAAAAACAAAATCTATATGATATATATTACCTATATTCCGCTGGCGATGTTTTTTTTCTTAGATTGCTTTTATCTTGGATTGGAAAAATATTTTAGAGATGAATATAAAAACTTTATTGACAAGTTGAAAACATCTTCCTTTGATTTTGACGATATTTATAATATTAAAGGACTAGGATTATGCGATAAAATTTGTTATACGCTAAAAGGAACGTGGTCTTGTTCTACGACCCCGTTCTATATGATATTTGCAATATTAATATATATAATCTTAAAAATATCTTAAGGGAGAATTGCAATGCCTAAAAGACGAATTTTTTATGGATTTTATGAAAAAGATTGCTTATAAAATCTTAGTTTTAGGAGGTATAGAAAATTGTCTAAAATTAAATTAATTAGTTCAGTCGTAATAACGATACTATTAACGTCTGTCTTATTAGCCGGTTGCGCCACGATTCCGGAAGAGACGAGCTTAAACAAAATATCTAAAGATTTTCCCGTTAGACGATTTAATAAAACAAGCAATATGACTATAAAATATAACAATAAGATAATCAAATACAATTCCAAAGGTAAAAAAATAGCCAAATTTAACTTAAAAAATTTGGGAATTCCCGACAAATACGTTGGATTTACAAATGGAAACGGTATTCTGAATATTCATTGGAAGAATATAGCTTTAGGCGTTAACAATGATATATTAGCGGCTGGTTGCGCTATTGCATTTGTTCCTCATGCGTTTGGACGACCGGCAAGCTCAGTCGATTTAGGAATAATAGAGGAATTATCAGATTCTGGAAAGTTTATAAAAAGCGTGTATATCCCCATGAAAGCGGAATACTATCCTTGCGAAAGTTTTTTTGCTTCCTTTCGGCATCAGAATTAATTATTTTTTGAATCTTTTATTGCTTTTTTAAATATACCGATTAAGCAGACACTAAAAATCATCGCCAAAACTAGAACTGCCGCTACCAAAACTATTGTCGTTGCCGAAACTATCGCTACTTCCGAAATCGTTGTCGGAATTGATAAAACTATCGCTATTATTAAAATCGTCAGAATCATCCATACCGTAAGGATTGCCGCCCACATCGACGCCGCTCGTATCTCCGCTAATCATCGGTAGTCCCGAAGCAGGATTAATCGTCGTGTCGGAACTTATAATATTGTCGGAACCGTTGATACCTATAGTATCGTCGTCGCTATTAAACAAACCGCTTAACCAATTAAATATGCCCATATTTGCACTTCCTTTAAATAAAAATTATTTTTAGCGTACAATCATCGTTTACTGCTCTTATTTTTATTTATACCGCCTAAAATATATAGAGTCAACTATTTTTTACTTTTTTACTTTCTTTTTCATCGCCTTCTCGATAAACTCCCTGCAAATATTAGCGTTTTCTTTGTAATCTTTCGGCAGTTTCAAACCCTTTTCTTCGCTTAATTTTTCCGCTAATGCTATTGTTTTTCGGACGCCTTATACGTAGGTTGCGTTTTAAAGGCTTTATCGATAAATTTGGAACATATTTCGACATTCTCTCTATATTCGTCCGGCAAACTTAACAAACTTAAACCCTGCTCTTTTGCAGTTTTTCGGCTAATTCTATATAATAATTTTTAATTTATGTAACGCATTTGTAATATAAATTTAACAGTTTTGTAACAAAACCGTCATAATCCTGTAATATTTTTTTGATATAATCATTATATCTAAATTATAGAGAGCCTATATTGATGTTTACTATTGTTTACTATGTAATTGATTTTTACAGTAGCGGAAGTATTGTTTCTGGTTTATCTGGTCTGGAAAGGAAAGAAGACATCGGAAGAAATGTGCAAATTAGAATTAGAAAGGAGGTCGGTTATAAATCTTAAAAAAATGGTAGAGGATGATTTTATTCCTGAAATAGAAGCGGCAAAAAATAAAATATTGGATGAATTTGCCGAAAAATTATTTAACTACCATATGCGGTAATCAGCTTTATTTTTTATCCCACACATCGTCAATCGCTTTCTCGACGTAATACCGTAAAAAAATATGTTACGAATGCAACAAATTACGTTACTAACGTAAAGCAATACGTTACGGCGTAACATCATTTGTTACAAATTCTACTTCCGAAATGAAGACTATAGGCGTAATTATTTTCCGCCGCTTTTTTCGTATTTCCTTATAATCTCCAAAGCTTTTTCGTATTCCTCTCTTTTGATTTCTTCCTCTCCCTCTTCGTTTTTCTTGCCAAAAGCTTTTTCTATTTCTTTTTTTAACTCTCCCGGTTTTAAATGGGCGTATCTCTGGGTCATGTTCGGCGTCCGGTGTCCCAAGAGTATTCCGGTTTTATAAAGCGATACGTCATTCATGGTAAGCGCGCTTGCGAATACGTGCCTTAAGTCGTGTATGTGCATGTCCTTAAGTCCGGCGTTGCGGCAGGCGGTCTTAAAAGAACGCTTAAAATCGCCTATTTTAGCCCCGTTTTTATTAAATACGTATAAACCATCTTTGCCCGCTGAAAAGTCATGCTTTTCAGAACTTGCGGGCAAAGATATCTGATATTTTTCAATGCCGGTTAAAACTGCTTCCAATGGGGCGGAAATAGGAATATGCCTATCGTAGCGCGTCTTGGTCGCTTTAATCGCAATAACTCCGTTCCTTAAGTCCACGTCGTCCCATTTAAGGTTAAGAGCCTCACCTTTTCTGCAACCC
>JAKAQK010000175.1 GCA_021822625.1 bacterium
TTCCGATCTCTTATATTTTCTTATGCAAGTTCAAATTTTAAATTTGCAGATTATTTATCTATACCGTTCATTTACAATATAGGAGAAATAGTTGTATTTTGCGCCGCTTTATTAGGAGCTTCTATCGGTTTTTTATGGTTTAATGCTTATCCTGCTACTATTTTTATGGGGGATACCGGTTCAATATCGCTTGGCGCTATCTTAGGCTATATATCGATTGTGACGAGAGAAGAAATATTGCTTGCAGTTATAGGATTTGTTTTTGTGATCGAGGCGTTAAGCGTTATTTTTCAAGTAGGCTCTTATAAACTGAGAAAAAAAAGAATATTTAAAATGGCGCCTATACATCATCATTTTGAAATGGGAGGGGTGCCTGAACCAAAAATAATAATAAGACTATGGATAGTTAGCCTAATTTTAACTATATTTGCCTTGTCAACGCTAAAACTTAGGTTTTTTTAATGTTTTCTAATAAAAGTTACAATATCGACAATGCGGCGCAATAAAAAAAGACTGATGAAAAAATATAAAAACTTTGTATTTATCTATTATATAATATAGTAGAAAAAATTATAGCAGAATTAACAAAAATTATGGAAAATTTAAATACTCTAATTATAGGTTACGGCAGAACGGGCAGAGCCGCGTTAGATTTCTTAAAGAAAAACAACGCTAAAAACAGCATTGCCATTTATGATGAGTTTTTAAATGACGGCGATATAAATAAATTAAATCAAAATGATGACGGCGTATTGTTTTTTAACAATAATAGCGCGCATGGTTTTTTAAAAAATAAAATTGACGATATAGGCGCTACCGTGATTAGTCCGGGGATTCAAAGAAATAATCATATCGTGTTGCAGCTTAGACGACGCAGAAAACATATATACAGCGAGATAGAATTCGCCTATAAAAATTTAATGCAGGATTATAAACATTCGAAGCCAAGAATATTAGCTATAACCGGTACTAATGGAAAAACTACCGCAACATCTATGTGTTCTGCCGCAGCGAGCGCTGCCGGCATTAAAGCTTTTACGGGGGGTAATTTTGGCATTCCTTTTATTGAAGGCATCAGAGAAAAAGATTGCTGTAATTTTATTTTAGAAATATCCAGTTTTCAGTTAGAGTGGATTTATGAATTTAATCCTGATATTGCCGTATTATTAAATGTTCAGGATGACCATCTTGACAGGTATGAAAATTTTGACGAATACAGACTGACTAAATATAAAATATTTAAAAATCATACTATTAATGATACTGCAATATTAAATTATGAAGATTATAACGCTGCTATAGTTAAGGATATAATAGGTTCTTTGCCTGTTTTGTTCGGTTTTAATAAAAATAAATGTAATATTTATTATAAAGATGAAAATATTTATTTTAAATTAAAGGAATTTTACGGTATAGACGATAAAATATCCTTAAAAGATTTTAAAGATAAAAGAAAATTCGTTATAGAAGATATGATGGCTGCTTCAGGCGCTCTGCTTGCTTTCGGGATACCGTTAGATGCTATAGAAAAGTCATTTAAAGATTATAAATTACTAAAACATAGAGTGGAGTTTATCGGAAATATCGATAATATAAATTTTTATGACGATTCAAAAGCGACAAATCCGGCAGCCGTGATAAGCGCCCTTGAATCTGTCAAAAGTCCGGTAGTTCTGATATTGGGCGGCAAGGATAAAGGTTTTAATTATGATATTTTAATCGAACCGGTAAAAAAGCACGTAAAAGCGTGCATTTTAATTGGCGAGACGGCTGATATTATACATAAGACTTTAAAAGGTACTGTCGATATGATTCCGGCTTCAGATATGGATGATGCCGTTCAAAAAGCATATGATGCGGCATTGCAAGAGTCTAATAAATCGCAGGCAAATTCGGGAGCTGCGGTCGGCGGCGGTTCGGTTGACTTCCAATGTTCGGTTTTGCTTTCTCCTGCGTCATCAAGTTTTGATATGTTTAAAGATTATAATGAAAGAGGAGAAGTGTTTAAAAAATGTTTTAATAAATTAAGAGAGACTAAAAGCATAACTCTATAACTCTATAAATGAACGATAAACATAACTTTGTAGATATATTATATATATAACGATAAGCATAATTTTATAAGCGGTAAAGATAAACATGAATGTAAAAAATAACCAAATGTTCAATTACGGCAGAGCGTTTATACACAAATATGATACCGCCATGTTTTTATCTGTATGCGTGCTGACGGCGCTTGGGCTGGTAATGGTCTATTCGACTAGCGCTATGACATCCATTATAGATTACGGTAACAGCTATCATTTTCTTTTAAGGCAGGGAATTTATGTAATAATTTCAGCCGTAGCTCTGGGTTTCTTTATGAAAAATGATTATCATATTCTAAAATCTTTTTATGTGATACTGTTAATCGCAATAACCGTATTAATGATATTAGTTTTTGTGCCTCATTTAGGCTTAACCGCCGGAGGCTCCAGAAGATGGATTGACTTAAGATTGTTAAATCTTGAGCCTTCAGAATTTTTAAAAGTTATATTTATAATTTTTCTTGCCGCGTTTCTGGAAAAGAAAAAAGAATTGCTTAATCAAAACAGATATTCCCTTATATTTCTTGCTCCTATGCTTATTATGGGATTTTTTGATGTCTTTCTTTTGAAAGAACCTGATTTCGGAACAGTTGCTGTTTTATTTGCAATAACGATAATAATGCTGTTTGCCGGCGGAGTGTCCTTAATATATATTGTATCTATCCTGTTATTCGGCTCGGTTGCGGCGTATTTTTTGATTTTTAGCGTTACATACAGAAGAAACAGAATACTTGCTTTTCTTCATCCGTTTAAAGATAAAACAGGTATAGGTTTTCAGATTATACAGTCAATGTTTGCGTTCGCAAGAGGCGGCGTTTTTGGAGTAGGTCTCGGTAACGGAAAAGAAAAACTTTTTTTTCTTCCTACGCCTTACTCTGATTTTATATTTTCAACGGTAGGCGAAGAACTCGGTTTGCTCGGAGTGACCGTGTTTATTGCTCTTTATTTAATTTTAGCATATAGAGGTCTAAAAATAGCTTTGCATGCGCCGGATCTGTTCGGTACATATTTAGCGTTAGGTCTCACAAGTCTTTTAGTTGTGAGCGCTTTTATAAACATCGGCGTTGTGACCGATTTTCTGCCTACAAAAGGACTCGCTTTGCCTTTTGTAAGCTACGGAGGAAGTTCTCTTCTTGCTTCGGCAATAGCAGTTGGAATAATATTAAATATTTCATCTCAATCTTTAAGGAAAAAAGATGATTAACAGGCGGAACGGCTAATAATAAATGCAGGCGATAATTAATAATTTAATATATGTTAATTTTAAATATATAATAATTAATTTCAAATACATAAAAAAATAGATAAAATAAATAAAAATAAATAAAATAAATTATATTAACAAAAATTTATCTCAATAAATTAATCTAAATTAATCTAAATTAAATAAACTCATTAAAACTAAACAGAATTAAAAAATTAGAATAAACGGAATAATATGAATTTTGTGATTGCGGGAGGAGGTACCGGAGGACATTTATTTCCGGGGTTAGCTGTAGCGGAAAAAATAAAGGAGATTGATCCTTCTGCCAATATTTATTTTATAGGGACGTCAAAAGGTATTGAAAATAAACTTAAAGATGAATATGGATTACAACTGTATATAATTAGCGCAACGGGGTTTTCAGGTAAAAAAATTATGAATAAAATTAAATCTTTTACAGCTACTGTTTCCGTGTTTAAGGAAGTAAAAGATATATTTAAAAAGATAAAACCAGATTTTGTGTTAGGCTTAGGGGGATATTCATCTTTTGTCCCTGTATTTTATGCTAAAATAACGGGTATATCTTCGGGCATTATGGAACAAAATTTGGAACCTGGTCTTTCAAATAAAATACTTGGATATTTTAAGATAACCGTTTTTGCATCGTTTAAAGAAA
>JAKAQK010000176.1 GCA_021822625.1 bacterium
ATTTTCATTGACTTAAATTTAACGATATTATATAAAAATACAAAGAGGATTAACCTGTCCAGTTTTGACCGGAATGGGTGTCCAATAATTTCCGGAATAGGTGTCCAATTAAAACGGAATACGCAAAAGATAGCGTCTAAATATAAAAAGCCGCATGGAATAACGGCTATACCCGGCAGTAAAATACATTTGTATTTAAGCGATATATTAATAGAAAACGTATGGGGTATAGGACATAACACAGCATCCCTTCTTAAAAAATTTGGTATTGCAACCGCCCTTGATTTTGCTCTTAAAAACGAAAGCTTCGTTAAAAAATATCTTTCTAAACCCTATATTCAGATATACAACGAACTGAAAGGAGTGCCTTCTATAGAGTTTCTTGAAAAAATATCCCCTAAATCAATATCTAAGGCAAAAAGCTTTTATCCTCCGTCTAACAAAGAGAGTTTTATATTTTCCGAACTTCTTAAAAATCTTGAGCTTTCTTGTGCAAAAGCCAGAAGATTTAATCTTGCCGCATCAAAACTCTTAATTTTTTTAAAAACTTCTGATTTTCAGATGCTGAGCATAGAAGCTAAGCTTTCTTCTCCGAGCGCCATGCCTCTTATGCTTACGGAATGTCTCAGGGAAGTTTTTTTAAAGATATATAAGCCGGAATATTCATACAGACAGACCGCAGTTGTTTTATCAGGCTTAACCGAAAAGATGCAGTATTCGTTTTTTGACGATATATCTAAAATAGAAAAGATTATAAGCGTTTATAATGCCGTGGATGACATAAACAGACGTTTCGGCAGAAATTCTATTCATCTCGGCGCAAGCTCCGATTCGTATTTATCTAAAGAACGGACGGTGAACTTGCCTTTGTTAAATATAAAAATATGAGTAAACGCAAACTTTGCCGTCGTACAAAATGATATTAGAATAAGACGTATCGGTTATTAATCTGTTTTTAACTATAAGAATATCAAAATTGCTGCCGCGCGTATTATTGCCGTCGTATAAATTACAGGTGCGGCATGGTAGGCACTCTTACGGTAGGCACTCTTATGATATAAAATTTTATTAAAAAATATTATGTCATAAAGAGGAAAACATTTTAAAGAATTAAAACACTACGTAAGAAAATTAAAATAAAATAAATTACAATAAATTAAATTAAAATAAATTAAATTAAAATAAATGAAATAAGATTAAACATAAGGTCCATTGCAAATGCAAATTTTAAATTTTAAATAAATTGAAGCAACATAATATAATAATAATATATATATAAAATACATACGGCATAATAATATATATATAAAATACATACGGCATAAATATGTATTATATAATAAATTTATGGTGTATAATATAAATATTATGATGATAACAGTGGCTTATATATTAGTATTCGTTGCATTTGCTTTAATTGTCAGCGATTTTTTTGTATTTTCATACGGAGTTTTAACTTCCGTCAGCGCAGTTTTGTTTGTGGTCGGAACAATCATTATTTTTATGTATTCTGCAAAAACTCCGACGCTCTTTATGCATATAGTAATGCCTACATACATAGCAATTGTAATATTTATAGTTATATTCTTTATACTTGGATATAAAGCTCAAAAAACAGGTAAAAAATCGCCTGTCGATAACATAATCAATTCTATCGCCGATGTGGTGGAGGATATACCGGCAAACGGATTTGGACATGTAGATTTAAACGGCGAAACATGGGAAGCCTACGCCGACGAGCCGATTGAAAAAGGCAGCAAAGTTGTTATAATAGAAGCTCCAAACTCCTCGTCCCTTACAGATAAAGATTCTTTAAAATTAAAAGTAAAAGCTTTAAAATAATCCAAATGCGTATACTATGTTAGATTACCTTATTTTAGTTCTTATAAATATTAATCCTTTTTTTGGGGGTAAATTTTTAGCGGTAGCCTATATAACTGTTGCAAAACTGAATCCTTTTATTTCTATCTTACTCGTAATAATCTCTGAAATT
Organism: bacterium; assembly: GCA_021822625.1. GTDB lineage: Bacteria > SZUA-79 > SZUA-79 > Acidulodesulfobacterales > Acidulodesulfobacteraceae > Acididesulfobacter. The sequence continues at coordinate 1,994 of JAKAQK010000176.1, forward strand.
TTTATATGTACGCTAATTTTTTATTTTGCGCAGTACCTGAGAAAATTTAATTTTTTTAAAAAGAAATTAAATAAAGTTGATAGCAAATGGGTAAAAAACGGCGCTTATATCGGCTTTTTTGCCGGACAATTTTTTGTCGGCACCCTGTTTGTTTCTTTAGTTCTGGGATTAGTAGAGAATAGGCGAAACGATATTTTATTTTTTTATGTACCTCTGATAGCGAGCACTATTTGCTATACATTGATTTATTATTATTTGAGCTCTCACGGAATAAATTTAATGAAAAATTGGCTGTAATCCTCCTATACGCAGCAAAGAATTTTAATCTATGTATGTCTCAATCTATCATCTATCTAATCTATTTCGCATGTGTTTATTCACTCTGTCTAGTTTTAATCCGTTTATTCAATTCATCTAATCTATTTAACATCATCTATTTCGCCGCCTGTCTATTTAATCTGTTTATTCAACCTATTTAATCTATTTAGCCTATTTAGTTAATCTGTCTATTTAATTTTCGATTTATTTTAACAAAGGTTTATTTAATATTTCCGATTGCTTTTTAAGGACATATGACAGCACCACATCTCGAACGGGGTCTTCAAATATAGAAGGGGTAAAAACTTCAACGGCAACAAAATAGCTTGTCAGCGATAAATCTATAATCCTTATTATCGGAAGAGGATTTTGCTCTATTATATCTTTCTTAGTCGACAAATAGATATCTAAGTCTTTTTTAAAATTTTCGAAATCTATTACTTTATCAAGTTCAAATCTGACTCTCACCAATCGGTTATTAATATTTGCATAATTTGTCACCAGAGCCTGCATCAGTATATTATTTGGCGCTTTCATAATAAAACCGTTATCTTCCTTAATGGTTGTGAACAAAATATTTATATCTTTGATAACGCCGGTATAGCCGGGTTTTACCGCTTCATGCTGGTACGTGGACATTAAAAGACCGTATTGCCATGTTACGACGGTAATTCTGTCGCCGATTTTAAACGGTTTTGCAAATAATATAGTAAATCCCGATAATAAATTTGAAAGAACGGTCTGAGATGCTATACCGAATATAACGCCTAAAAACGTAGCTCCAAGAAGAATATTTGAAATATCTATGCCTAATGAAGAAAAAATTAGCAGGAAAAGTGTAAAATATGCTGTAAAATTTAATATAAATTTTAAAAAACCTAATCTGTCTTCCGATATATAATTATGAATAATTTTAACAAACAGATCCTGAACGAGTTTTATTATTAAAATGCCGAAAATAAGCAGCAAAACAGCTTCTATTATTGAGTAGGAATGTTTTGGAAGATTTTTTGAGTAGATAGGTATTGCGTACAGAAGTCCCGACAAAAATAATAATGTCGCAATAATGCCTATCAGGTAGTATGATATTTTTTTATACTTATTATGCTTATTTTTTTTATTATCGTTCGAGTTTTTATTTGTGTTCATAGAGTCTTAAGTTTGGAAAGGAAGTTGTATGCCCAGTCAAATATATCGTTGTCAAGTATAATATTCTGCATTTTGGAAATTCTTTGTTTTTTTTCTTCCGGATTTAATTCTATAGCCTGTTTGATTGAATCTGCAAAACATTCAATATTATACGGATTGATTAAAACGGCATCGGAAAGCTCTTTTGCAGATCCGGTAAATTTTGATAATACCAGCATTCCGCTGTAATCTGTGTCAGACATTATAAATTCTTTTGCAACAAGATTCATGCCGTCATGCAGCGGACTCACAATCACGATTGCAGCAATTTTATAAAAATAAATATAGGATCTTAGATCTAATTGTTTTAGAAATAAAACAATCGGCTGCCAGTCGTCATTTTTGTACTTCCAGTTTATCTGTTCAGTCAGGCTGTTTATTTCATCGTAGTATTCTTTGTATGCCGTTATATGCATTCTGGAAGGAACGCCGAGCTGTAAAAAAACAAATTTGCCTATAAAGAT
>JAKAQK010000177.1 GCA_021822625.1 bacterium
TGAAAAATGTTACAGAAAAGTTATCGAAATTAAGCCTGATTATCCCGAAGCATATTTAAATCTCGGCGTCGTTCTAAAATATAGAGGTAAAAACGAAGAAGCAGAGAGATATTGCAGACGCGCAATTGAAATAAAGCCCGATTTCGTCGAAAGCTATAATAATCTCGCGATAATTTTACAGGATAAAGGCGGTTATGTCGAAGCCGAAAAATATTTCAGGCGCGCAATTGAATTAAATCCTAACTATGCCGAAGCCTATAACAATATCGGCAATCTTTTAAAGGACACCGGGAGAAATAAAGAAGCGGAAATATATTATAAGTTGTCGTTAAAGATTAATCCTAAAAATTATAAAGTTTATAATAATTTGGGACTATTATGCGCCGACCTCCAAAGATTAGACGACGCTGAAATGTTTTATAGGAAAGCCATAGAATTAAATCCAAACTTTGCAGAAGCCTATAATAATTTAGGAAATATTTTGAGAAATAAAAATCAGCTGCCTGTATCGGTGAAAGCGGCCGAGACGGCGTTTGATAAGTCAGCCGATACGTCGATAGCCGTAGCGGAATTAGAATCGGAAGCCGAGAAATGCTACAGGCGAGCCATAGAATTAAATCCTAACTATGCAGAAGCCTATAACAATATCGGCAATCTTTTTAACGATATAGCCAGAATGGAAGAAGCTAAAGAGTTTTATTTAAAAGCATTATCTATTAAGCCCGATTTTGCTTTATGCCACAAAAATTTAGCACAGATAAAGACTTTTGATAAAAGCGACCCGCAGCTTAAAACGCTTCAAAACCTTTATGAAAATTTCAAATATAATGATAATAAATATCAAGATGACCATAGAGGTAGATATAATAATCAAAACGATAATAAATATAAAAAGAAAAATAATTTTTCCGAAAGGATAAAAAATAGTTCCGATAAAATATATATATGTTTTGCCCTTGCTAAAGCTAATGAAGATTTAAATGAAATAGACGCCGCTTTTGACCTTTATTCCGAAGGCAACAAACTTATGAAAATGAAGATTAACTATGACATTGCCCAATATATTTCGCTTTTTGAAAACGTTAAATCTTTGTTCGCTTCCGCCGCAAAAACGCCCATATTTATCGCACCCGACACTACACCCGCCAACGCACCAGCGCCAAATATAGCGGCTTTAAATACAGCGCCTATAAATATGATGCCTATAATGATAGTCGGAATGCCAAGGTCGGGAACAAGTTTAGCGGAACAGATTATAGCCTCCCATTCAAAGGTTTTTGGAGGAGGAGAGATTAATTTAATGGACGAACTCGTAAAAAAATATTATCTTGAATCCAAAGAGTATTGCTCATCCGGCGGCGCAGAAGAGATAAGCAGGCTTATAGCGTCGGATTATATAAATGAAATAAATAAATACGGGAGCATGTATAGATTAACCGAAAGCGGTAAAAAATACTTCACGGATAAAATGCCGCTTAATTTTCGCTGGCTCGGTTTTATCTTGCTTTTCAATCCCGCCGTTAAAATAATTCATGTAGTCAGAAATCGCGACGCAGTATGCTGGTCTGTTTTTAAACAGCTCTTTTCAGGAACTGCTATGGGCTTTGCTTATGATTTAAAAGATATATATAAATATTACGGGCTATACGAAAATCTTATGGAATTTTGGGAAGAAATGTTTCCAAACCGTATATACAAGTTAGACTATGAAAAACTCACGATTAACCAGAAGGAAGAGACCCAAAAACTGCTTGATTACTGCGGGCTTGAATGGGAAAACGGATGTATGGAATTTGAGAAGAACAAGCGGGCTGTTCGAACCGCAAGTTTCGCCCAAGTGCGCAAAAAAATTTACAAAGGAAGTTCCGAAGAATGGAAAAAATTTAAAAACAGAATAAAAGGGCTTTAAGTTAATGTAATAATGGTAATAATGGGGACAGATTTATTTATTCTCATACTCCCGCCTGCGTTTTACGATGTTGGGAGTTTTAAATTTCTTGCTGTATCTTTTTGCTTTTCAGATCAAATTTAAACGGTAAATTTAAACCCTATTCTTTATAGTAAAGGTGCATTATAAATTTATAAATAAATTTTTATTATGATATAATCATATTAAATTAATATTTAATATGGAGTTGCAATATATTGAAGATAGAATAACAATCGACCCATTTATTTGCAATAGAGAAGCTTGCTGCATCAAAATTTAATATAGAAGCAAGATATGAAGAAAGTAAAAGGGATTTTTATAAAAAATGCACGAAAGAATTTGCCGAAAAAAATATTGAAATAATTATGGAGTTGCGGACATGGTTGATGAAAAAAATAAAAGCCTGATTTTAGATTCAATAAATAAATATTTAACCTGAATATTTGATGATTTATTTACTAAGCTTCACCGGATAACATAATAAAAATATGGTTATTTTTCGTTTTTTGTATTGCAATATCCGAATTTTTTTGTATAGTTCACTATTTTTTTGTATATTGAGACGATAGGCGTTATGTTTTTTAATATTTCTTTATATTTATCAATAATATAATCCTCTATATATTCATGGCTTAACTCGTTTCTTAAATCTTTAAGTTCAATAATATAATTATAATCGTCGATAAAATTTCTTTTTTCCGCCCTGATAACAATGTCTAAATTTCTGGAAACATCTTCAAGTTCAAGCATGTCTAAACTCTTTAAAACCTTATTGAGTAAAATATCTACCGTTCTTGCAAATCTGTTTGAGAGCGCATCTAAACTTTCTATTTCATTTTCCGCCAATCCGTCAAATCCTTCGTCAAGTTTAATTTTACTACATTTATCATAAGAAATTTTAAGCCAGTTTATCGATTTTTTGAAATGTTCCAAGTTCTCGCAGAAAATTTTTTCCAGTTCTTTCTCTTTCATAATTTAACGCCATGTTTATAGGCAAATTGTATAAACGCATTTTTATCCGGATTGTCAGCAATAATCAAATCTATTTTTCTATCTCCTAATTTTTTTAACAGTTCCAGTTTTATTTTTCTTCTTTCATTGTAAATAATTTTGCCTGATATGATTAATAAATCAATATCTCCGCCTTTTTTTGATTCATCGGTTCTGGAGCCGAATAAAAAAATAGCAGCATTTTTATCAAAACCGTAAATCGTGTCGGAAATAGTTTTAGTTTCTTCGGGAGCAAGCCTTATCGCCATATTTTATATTTTATTTGTTATTTTCTATCAGTAATTTTTAATATTATACCTTAAGTCACCTTTATAAATTTAATTTTCTATATTCCCGCTAAAGCGGGAATATAGATTTTATTATATAATGAGACAATTTTAATAATCTCTAATAATGATTTATGGTTATATTATATCTTATTTTATATTTTAATACCAAAATAATCAAATATTTATGATTATAATAAATCAATAAAAATATTTGACGGTTTTTACATTTTTACAAATGATTTATCTCTTTTTAGTCTTTCCGGCAGGCAATGCATGTACGGAAGATGCGATATAAAAATCGTTCCATTCCTCGTTATCCAGTCCGTAAGGGCGGAGTAGTTCACCGGATAAAATCACTAATATTACAATTTAAAAAATTGCATTATAACAAAATTGCACCCAAATCCCGATTTAGAAACTTATTTTCTGGATTCCCGCCTGCGCGGGAATGACTTTAAGAGGATTTATCGTTTCACCCTTTGGGTGTCATTCCTGCGAAAGCAGGAATCCAGATTTACTTAGCATTGGAATATATAAATATTATTCTAAATCGGGATTTGGGTTGCATTATAACATTGCCTAATTTTTATTACAATGTTATAATGTATTCACTATGAATACATTAACTTATAAAATTATTACAGGGAGGGAGGGGAAGATAATAAAATGTTGACTATTAGAGTACCGAATGAACTTGAAAAAAAAATTCGCGCAAGGGCAAAAGTTAACGATAGAACTA
>JAKAQK010000178.1 GCA_021822625.1 bacterium
ATTCCGCACTTGACAATTAAAATGTCTAACGCCCAAAATAACAGGAGAAGATACTTAGCAATAGTAACGGTAATAAATCTTGAAAAAGTTAAATCAAACATGTCTTTAATAAAATTCATAATTTTCTCCTAAGTTAGTTAATTTTATAAAGTTTTTTCGTGTTTTAATTATATATTGAAACAATTTTAATATTCTCTAACGGTTATTTAAGGTAATTATTTTGAAAATAATATAAAAATATCTTATCATACGAATATTACGGTTTTATGACGCGTTGTCAGGATTTTGCTTTTGATAATTTAAAGCAGTTTTCTTTATTGCTTTCTATAAACTGTTTATACCGCCTTCGTTTAATATTTTATCGCTGAGTTTGTTTAGCTACTGTGGGTAGAGTCTGGCGGCAAATTTGTCTTTTTGCATAGTTTCTACTCTCTCCTCTACTACGATAAATCTTTCGCCTGATTCAATATAAGACTCTTTAAGTTTATCAATAGAATCGCTTGATTTTCAGTATGCTTATTAATGTTGAATTAACGTTCATTGCGTTTGCGCCTAAAACGCCGGATAATCTTTCTCTGATGCATAATCCTGCTTCAGCCTGGAGTGAGCAAATAAATAAATCCGACACTTTTTTTATATTTATTATAATTAAATATTTTATTATGGAGCAGTTTGACAATATTAGGGTCAATAATTTATTTTAGTATCCTTTTCAAGTGCATTATCCAAGCTTTAAGACCTGTGCTACTATTATGACGATAAAAAACGACATAATTCCACCTATAAACGCTCCTTAGACGATTTTTTTGTTCATATTAATAATAAAGTTATATGTTATTTTTTATTTCTTAATAAAATAACGGCTTTTATATACAGTATTAACAAGAGCTAAATAATTTTTATGCTTCAGGATAATATAAGCACCGTCTATAGAATTTCCGTTGTAATTATATATATTTCTGCTTCCGCTTATTGTAAGAACATCACCGTAAATTTTGAAACGATATTTTACCGGACTGAAATTTTTCTTTTTAGACGAAAGAATGACTTTGTTTTTCCCTTTTATGGTTAATACAACAGGTGTTTTTGAAGAAACCCACTGCATATAACTTCCGAAAAAACCAGGTTCCATTTTTTTGCTATATACCTGCATTTCGCCTTTAAATTTACCTATAACTGCATTATGATTATTGGAAGTTATAGTTTTTAACTGATATTTTTTTACATATTTCGTGGAGACTTTAAATGGAATTTTGTGAATAACTTCTATCCTATGTATTTTGCCCCTTACTTTTAAATAAAGAACTCCATTCAAATACTTCCAATGCAAAACTGAAGAATCGATCTGCATTGTAATCCTATTTTTATGCATATACCATTTTCCCATTGAATCAATTTCAAGAGTATGAAGATAACAGCGTCTTTTTTTAAATAATTCGACATATCCTTTTTTATTAAGCGTTGAGTAATAAGTCCCTTTAAGTCCTCCGCTATTAGAGCAACCCGATAATAAAAGACTCGAAGTAAAAATAGACGCTACGAGAAAAATCAAAATCAACAGGTTTTTTTTCATAATCCATCCTCCTAAATATTAAATATATTAATCTTCATAAAATATAAATACTATTACTGCGCCTTGTTACAGGCAATATTTTCCTATTTTGTTTTTTATTTTTATTTATTGAAAACAGTTAAATTAAATTTAGCAGTATATCCGCTAATTTGAGGGTTAGATATAAAAATAGTTATATTATCGCCCGGCTTTAGTATCCAGTTATTATGTCCGTAATCTCCCGTAAATCCCGTAATAATAATTTTGTTGTTCGACCAGCTTGAAACATTTATGGTAACTAAGTCACCGTCCAACCCGGCATTCCACCCTCTTGTCACATCATAAATCCGTATAAATCTTGAATCCCCGTTAAACGGGATATGTATTCCAAATCCTGTCCCTCTTATCACAATCCTTTGATTATTTGTCGGATAAACCGGACTGACTGAGAAGATTTTTGGAGCGGCAATGGCTGAACTGGAAGAATTTTCCGTTTGGTTTACTGATTTAGTGGCGTTTGGGGTATTATTTATAGAATTTTGAAACTGATTAATAGCGTTGCCTAAAACGCTTCCGAATAAATTTCCCGCAAGAGATACCTCAGGATTTAAAAAAACAGTAAAACCAAAGAATAACGTAAATATTAAAGCTGTTACCTTAACTTTTCCATCCATTTGTTTAATCCTCCTAATCACCATATTAAAGTTTAATATTAGATTAAAAAATTTATCCAATTTACAATTTTAAAGTTTTTAACGTCATTCGGACCAAAATTTAGTATTATCGGCAATATTAAGATGTCAATTGCTGTTCTCAACGACTGCTTCTATCAACTCTTTGATAATAGTTGTAGGAAATAACGCCGTCTTTTCCAATTAATTTCTTATCTAACATTAAATCTTTTACCGGATTGTTAAAATCGAATTCGAAATTCTTTTTTCTAATTCTTTGGAAATATTTGCGTTTTTTTGTTCCATATGTCAGTCTTCTTTTATGAGGTTAGATCATATCAGAAACTGCTACGAAATTTTTGGTAAGGTGTCTGGTTTATTTATTTTTAGAGATTAAATGCGAAATTTAAATAAATTCGACGCTGCTTTTCCTAAATTTACGATTGAATTCTGCATTGATATAAATTAATTCCCAATTCTATAAGTTTTTGTTGATATATACCTATTACGGAAACAGTTTGTCCTGCTTTAATATTATATACTTGATTAAGATAATTTTTGTTAGTAATATTGCAATATGCATAATAGCCCCGTATGCCATGGAATCCAATTATAGCTCCGTTACCTGAATCAATTGAACTTATCCAAGTAACTTTACCTGTCAATTCTAATGTTTTATTAAGATAACGATGATTAAACGCAAAACTATTATTCATATCTTCTTCAGTAGCATTTAATACTGTCGTATTTAAAGTTACGTTATTGCTAACTTGAAGTTTATGTCCTTTTACTAATCCTGATTTATAAAGGTCAGAAATTAATTTAGGTTGGGTATTAGAGTATTTTAATAATTCTTCTGCATATTTAGCTGATACAAAAATAGATGCCGATGGTTCGGCAATTTTATGCCAGAATAATACATATGTTGCCAAATATTCGCCAATATTACCCGCTGCAACAGAAAGTGGCGTTACATCTTGATTTTTTAGATAACAGTATGATTGATAGTGTGCTTCTAATTTTGCGCTAACAGCCGCATTCATATAGTGTCCAAGCGTAATTTCTCGCGACATACTGTTAATGACATCTTTAATATATATATTATTACATTCATTACTATATCCATGAGCCTCAAGTTTTAAAATATTTAGAATGTTCGATACGCTGTTAGAATTTTGTTGAGCAAATGCAAGGTTGCTCCAGCCTGCTATAAATAAAAAAAATAAAACCGGCAAAATTAATTTAATATTTTTAAGTATTTTCTTCTTTTTTAACATTATGTTAATCCTCACAAAATTAAGTTAAATTTTTAATACTCCACATAAATCAAAGAAATGTCAAATGCGCTTTATAATCTATAAAAATAAAACATTAAATTATTTTAATTACTTTAATTCGTTCAGTTGAACCTGATTTTAAAAAAAATTAGATTTGATAATATCTTATCAAATGAATGTTACGACTTTATGAAATTTACGTTAAATAATGTTAAATTTTGTTGCAAAATTGTTACAAAATTGTACATTTTTGGATTTTATATATTATTTCTAAAATGATTTGAAAAACGGACGAAGGAAAGAAAATATCAACTGATTTATTTATTTTTAAAGTTTAAACACCAAATTTAAATAAATCTGGCAGCAAGACTTTACAAAAAATATGCGGAAAATCTTTTAACGATTTCCCGCATGCTTTAAGAGAGAGGAATAAAG
>JAKAQK010000179.1 GCA_021822625.1 bacterium
ATCATATGCGTTTAAAAAATCAAATAAATAGATTAATAATTCTATATTATCGTTAGATTTATTTTTATAATCTAATTTCGTTTTGTCGTAATATTTTATCTTGTCGTTTCTTATACTTTCTATAGATATCAGTTTTTCTTCTATATCCGTTTTTTCAAACAACGAACTATTTAAATAAGGAACGAATTCAAGAGATTTCGATAAATCGTTTTTAATCCTATTTTCTTTTGTATTTGCAAGGATATTAAAAAACAAATCGTTTAAATCTTGGAAATTTCTTATCTTATCAGTATTGAGAAATTTATATTTTTCATCGTTAAATGCACATATTTGCGATTCTAAAAGTTTTAAAAAAAGGATTCTGTTTAACCAAATAATTATAAGTTCTAAAGAATCTTCAAAGTTATAACCTCTATTTTTTAAGTTATAGTAAAAACTATTTTCTACATCTGCGTCTATTATCAATCTAATATTATCTTTTTTAACTTCCTTAAGCCCTAATATATACAGAAGTTCATAATAAAAATCTTTATTTAATTCCAAGTTGCTTATTTTAAATTCCTTTAATAAATAATCCGAAGAAAAAAGATGATATAAATATTTGTAATAATTTTCATTTAAAGTATCGTCAAACGTTTTTTCCTCTTTTATAGATTTAAGAGTGAAATAAACCGCATTAATATATTCGTCGTTATTATCATCATAAATATCTTCAAATAAATTAGCTTCATTATGAGGCGGTTTTAATGTCGATATATATTTCTCAATATCTTCGTATAGTCGTTTTTTAGTTGAATCAGTCTTTTTGTTTCTTTTATATTCTATATATTGTTCTTTAAGCGGTTCAAATATTTTTCTAAAATCAGCGGCGTCAAAAATATACCAATCTAAACCATTCGTGATAATTATACGTTTAAGGGAATTATTTCTTTTAATTACATGCTCTTCTAAAAAATAAGAAACAGATTCCCATACAGCTTTACAATTAAAATGATCTCCTATAATAAAATCATTTTTATTGTTTAAAGACTTTGTTTCTATTATTACTTGCGTTTTATCGTCTTTTTCTATTACCAAATCAATATCGCCTTTTGCAACAGATGTAGTATAACCAATACTCTTAAGAAAAGTATCTATATCTCTTTTTATGGATTCTTCCCTTTTATTATGAGAATTTTCTAAAATTTCTATAAGTTCATTTATGTTTGATTTAAAATTATTAAATGCTTTATTGGAAATGCTTTTTGTGGCAAGAATGGTTATTTCTTTTTCTTTATTTATTTCAGTTATTTTCTTTAACTTTAACATCGTATTATTTTTTTAATTAACGTTATGTATTGAAAATGTTTTTAAAACCTCATCATCGCTTCTAACTTTATCCCGTTAAGCACATAAACGAATACCGTCCCGACGTAAGCTCCCGTCTTTGCTATTATTCTGTATCCGTAATAATTAGCCGTTGCTTTGCCGTATTGCCGTGCCTCTTGGATAGTATTATTTATAACAGGTTTTATGCCGTTTGGCAAGTTATCCCACCCTGCCATATTGGTATTTTTAACTTCTGCGATATTGCCGTTACATATCTTGTAATTTTCGATAGCCCAATATGCCGGTTTCGGAAAGCCCTGCGTGCGTCTTATTATGCTTATTATTTTGCAACCTGACATAGTCGTCGTTAAAGGCAAAGCGTTATAGGTATAAGCTCCAAACGCATAAGTATAAGGACTATTTGAATTATACACCCTCATTGCAAGCTTGTTAAAGTTAGAGTCTGAATGGTTGTAAGGGATATTAAAAATCCCTAAAGCAAAAACCTTATTTGCAGAAAACAAAATAAATGCAAATATAAATATTTTAAAAATTATTTTAATCATTTTAAAATTTTTTATAAGATTTTGATTTACCGTTTCCCCAATCTGTATCTCTGATATATAAAGTTCCGTTTTCTATTTTTATAAAATAATTAAATAATTTAGTATGCGCTTTCCCTTGTTGTTGATATTTTTTGATTAATGACACTAAAGCATTTTTAACGGAGTTATCTATACTTTTAATATCTCCGAGATAATTATCAATTCTTGTTAATAACGGATTATCATTAAAAAAATCGTTAATAACCAAGCATTGAATATTATTTATTATATATCTAAAATAATTATTTTGAACCGATTTAATCTTATTAATATTTTTATTTTTCATAACAAAATAAATTAATAATTTTTTTTAAAGAACTCCGTCAAACTATTTATCTTATTCTCAGGCTCCGACAGACTAAAATCTCCATAACCTCTGTTAAGCCAGTAAGCCTTGCACTCAGGACAGTTTAATTCTATATGATGAATTGCCAAATTATAATCGTCTATGAAATATTTTATTCCAAGTTCGGAAATAATTCTATGCTTTTCTTTCGTATCGGCATGATATACGGGAATGTCTTTGCCGAATACTTTAGATACGTTTAATTTCCTTAAATGCAAAGCTTCTTTCGGGCTTGACGTTATAAAGCATTTGATATCCTTAATATGATGCTTTAGATTTATAATCTCGTCAAAAACTTCCATATCGGAAAAGTCAATTTTTGAATTGATTAAGGAGACCTGCTCCGCCGTAATCTCGTATCTGTCCGCCATATTATAAATTTCAGGACGCTTGATTGAAATATTTAGACCGAGTTCTGCGGCTTTCTTCCTGAAAGTTTTCTCGTAGTCGAATATAACGCCGTCAAGGTCTAATGCGGTTTGGGTTAACATTATAATCTCCGCTTTAAGATTTTATTTTTTAAGGAATTCCGACAAATCAGAATATACAAAAGAACTCTTGCCTATACGTTTCATGTCTTCCGCTTCTTGGGCATGAATTTCCTCGGCTTCTTCTTTAGACAACGGCTGCCAATTCTCTTCGCATAGCTTTATCCCGTATATTTTTCTCTGAGATATAGGGCGGGCTTTGCCTTTTCTATCCGTTTCAATACCTAATTCTTGCCTTATTATTATATTCCCGGAAGCAGAAGCCACGACCTTTTGCAAAAAATTCCTAAAGCTGTCTCCGGCAGCCAAACGATTTCTACGAACGATTTCCGGCATCGCACGATTTATCCCTTCCTCCGCCATAAATTCGCTATAACTGCCGTAAAACACGCCTTCAGGCGATACAAATACATTTGCCTTTTCCGTCTTATCTATGGAAGAACCGTATATAAAGGTAATATTTTTATTCCCTGGAATCCGAAGAATGAGCTCAGTTATTTCTTTTGCGATTTTATATAATTTTGTTTCGTTATAATTCTGGATTTTCATAAAGCTTTTTCCATATATATGCTAATATCAATATACCAAGCCAACCGAGCCACGACAAGATATAGCCACCTATAGACACGAGATAGATAAGCAGTTCAAATTTAGTTCCGGAAAAACTGCCATTCTCAAAAATAGAGCCGTATTTGACTCCGTGTATAATCGACATTATAGTCGCAACAAGAAAAGCTATAAGCGATGCGTATAAAATATAATTTCTAACCTTACTCGTAGTTTTCATGCCTCCCCCTCTTTTTCTTTAATATTTTATATATATTTTATACGGAGATTTGCTTTCCTTCCGTTAAAGAATAAACCTTTTCTTTTAACTTTTCTTTTTTGTATTCTTTTTCCAAATCAAATAACTCTGCTTTCAAACTTTTAATTATTTCAGGTATTCTTTTCAAATCTTCTTCTAAATAGTAAATCTTTGCGCTTCTGTTTAAAGAAGCGTCTATTATTTTATTGCTGAAATCATCATGACCGTTATCGTTAATATATTCCTGCGTTCTTTCGTCCGTTATCTTAAGTATTTTTTTTAAGGATTCTATATTTTCAGGTATTTCCGATAACTTTTTTTCCATTCTAATTATCTCTTTTTGATTAGATACAATTTGTGCTTCAATTTCAG
>JAKAQK010000180.1 GCA_021822625.1 bacterium
ACGGCATCTTAAAAAATTGCATTGACGGCATAATTGAAAAAACCTCTTATAAAAATTATGAAATTATAGTAGTTAACAACAACTGCGACGATGAACAAACCGTTAAATATTTAGAATCTATTAATACTTTAAGCAATATAAAAGTCATAGATTACAACAAGCCTTTTAATTATTCTGCCATTAATAATTTTGCCGTTAAATCCGCTAAAGGGGACGTCCTGGTTTTATTAAACAACGATACAGAAGTGATTAACGACGACTGGTTAAGAGAGCTTGTTTCCCATGTATTGCGTCCAGAAATAGGAGCGGTAGGCGCTAAGCTTTTATATCCGGATAATACTATTCAGCATGCAGGGGTTCTAATTGTAAAATATATGCCGGTGCATACATATAATTATTTAAATAAAGATGAAGCCGGTTATTTCGGAAGAGCAAATTTAATTCAAAATTATTCAGCCGTTACGGGAGCATGTATGGTTTTAAAAAAAGAATTGTATATGAAAGCAGGCGGTATGGACGAGAATTTGCCGATAGCTTATAATGATATAGATTTTTGTATTAAAATTATGCAACTTGGATATTTTAACTTATTTACTCCTTATTCGGTTTTGTATCATTACGAATCTAAAACCAGAGGATATGAAGATACGGAAGAAAAGAAATTGAGACTTAAAAAAGACTTGGATTACTTAACGAATAAATGGGAAAAAACGCTTGAGGCTGATTTTGCTTACAACATTAATCTATGCAGCGTCCCAGGCAGTTTGTTTTCGATAAAATTGCCCGAAGAATTCGTTAGCGTTATTAAGCTGTAAATTTTTAATATGATAAAATAGAAAAACATGATAAATTTGAACTTAAAATAGCCGATTCTTGATTAAGATATAAAGAAATATAAAATATTTTATATGAAAAAAAATTTATGCATAGGCGCAATTTTTAAAAATGAATATCCTTATATTTTAGAATGGATTGCATGGCATAAACTATGCGGTTTTGATAAAATTATTATAGCCGATAACGGTTCGGACGATGGAACCAGAGAGCTTTTGCAGGCACTCGACGATTTAGGTGAAATTAATCTTTTATATCAACCAAAAATTTCTGCCGTCAGTACTTCTCAATTTACAGCATATGACAGGATTGTAAATCAATTTTGCCCTGAATGTTATGCTATTTTATTTATCGATGCAGATGAATTCGTTGAAAACGACGAAGAAGAATTAAGTTCCGTTTCTGAAACTATTCTTCGTTTATTCGATATTCCCAATGTCGGCGCTATAGGTTTAAACTGGAGAACTTACGGTTCTTCGGATAAAATGGTTTACGAAGACGATTACGTGGTACGAAGGTTTACCTGGCATAAAGACGATGAAGACAAAGGCTGTTCTGTGAATAATCATTTAAAAACTGTTTTTATCAGCAAAAATTACGCGAAGGCTCATTGTCATTCCCCGCAAATATATAGCGGCAACTATATTTATTCAAACGGTGAAAGATTGACGTTTTGTGACATTAGGTTTGGCTGGTCAAATCCTCCAGAAACATATATTAAAACAGGTGTATCTTATAAAATTTGCAAATGCCATCTTAGAGTGAATCATTATGTTATAAAGTCTTTTCAGGAATATACAGAACGCAAATCTTTAAGAGGACGCGCAGATACAGTCGCCACAGATCCAGAATATAATGATAGAAATATTGTTTTTTTTAAAAATAATGATTTTAAAGATTGCAATCGTTTAATTTCCGAAAAAAAACTTTTACTTTTAGATGAAAAAGTAAAATTACTTAAAGATAAAATAAATATATACGGATTTTACGATAAATATATAGGTGCTATAGAATCGGTAAGTCAATTAGGTTTTTCCGGCTGGATAGCAAACGTAAACGGTTCATCTGAAAATATTAAAATTAATGTTTTTGTAAATGGAATACATATTGGTTATACGACCCCTTGTTTTTATAGAAGAAATCTTATAAATCAAGGCATTTCTATCGATGGCATAGCTGGTTTTAGATTTTCTTTTCAGACCTTGTTAAAATCAGGAGATGAAGTTTTAATACAAATACACGGAAGATTATTTCAATTTTCAAATGCAAAATATATAATGGTCTAAATAAAGTTATGATAATTGATATCAATTATCATAACTTTATTATTGAGGTTTAACGCATCATTATTTTTATTCATTGCATAAATTTATAAAATTTTATTTATATTAATACATCATAATGAGTTTAGCAAATTATAATCAAAATAATCTTTATTCAAAAATAAATTCAAAATATGAGTTAAAATTAAATGATATTGATGTAAATAATAAAAATTCATCACATTCAATTATTGTTGACTTAATAGCTGAAAACTCAATAATACTTGACGTAGGATGTTCCAGCGGCTATTTAGGCAGATGGTTAAAAATAAATAAAAACTGCAAAGTATATGGAATCGACATTAATCAAGATGCATTGAATTACGCAAAACAAGAATCGGGTTATGATGATGTATTTTTAATTGATTTAGATGAACTGAAAGGCGAAGGTATAAAAAGACTTAAATATATGGATGTAGCTTTTGATTATATCGTTATGGCAGATGTTATAGAACATTTAAAAAATCCCGCTGTTATATTAATGCTATTATCAGAAAAACTTAAATTGTATTCAAATTTTATAATAAGTATTCCGAATATTGCCAATGCCGATATTATTTTAAATCTTATTGAAGGCAAATTTAATTACGGAGATTTTGGCTTATTAGATAGAACTCATTTAAGATTTTTTACTAAAAATTCTTTTATAGAATTTATAGAATCTATAAATCAAAGTGAATCATTAGGTGATTGCAAATTTCAGATAGATTTTATTGCAAACACAATCTATATATCAGATTTTATTAAAAATGTAATTTCAGAAAAACTAATATTATATAATTTGTTAAAGTCAGCTAATCCAGAGATAGATGTTTTACAAAATATATTTGCATTAACAAAAGTTAAGAAAAATGACAAAGTTTTAAACTTAAAAGAAAAATTTAATATAAAACCACTTGACAAAATTTTTAATGTAATTAATGAGTTAATTAAAATATCACAGGATTGTGAAAAAGAACTATATAATAGTAAATTTTTAATCAAAGAATACGAATCAAAAATTCAACTATTGCAAAGTATCATCGATCATAATTTAAAGTAAAAATTAAAAATAATGGTGTCAATAATGGAATAATGGTGTCAGATTTATTTATTTATGAATTTACAGAAAGAACTAAACGAACTTGTAAATGCATTTAACGGCGGAAATTTTAAAGAAGCCGAATGACTTTCGCTTGCAATTACTAAGTCGTATCCGGATAATTTTATTGCTTGGAAAGCGCTGGGTTTGTCTTTAAAAAATCTCAAAAGGTTTCCAGAAGCCGTTTTTCCTTTGCAATAATGGTGTCAGATTTATTTATTCTCTTACTCCCGCCTGCGTTCGACGGTTTTTATATTTTACTTCGGAATAATGTTTCTAATTTATTTATTTGCTTATTCAAATTGTAGCGTATTAGATATATAATACATGCATAAACTAAACTAAATTTTAAATTAATCGACGAAGATGAATCTGCCGGAAAAAATAGTAAACTGGAGCAACGATAAAAATGAACGGCTAAAGTCGGAAAGAAATATATCTTTTGAAGAAATAATCGTTGCAATCGCGGAACAAGATAAATTAATCGATATTTATAATGAACCCATAAATCTGAACAGAACTTTTAAATTTCTTATTCCGTAACTTAAAAAATCTGTTAGAATTTAAATTAAGGAATTTAAAAAAATCAAATTTAAAAGGGTAAACTACAA
>JAKAQK010000181.1 GCA_021822625.1 bacterium
ATATAAAATAACTCTGGATGAACCGTCTAAATACCGACGGCTTTAAAACGTACCCGCTTTCGCGAGATATTGGCGTCCGTGTCTATCAAAGCATGTCTTTGATACGGACGCAAATGGACATCACATTAATAATTAAATATCCCCCCTCTACAAGTTGCTTATTTTTTTGGCTAATACCTTCCAGTAACCGTTCTCTTCGGTAACGGACAAAACTTTCTGATTAATTTTACCTACCCATTCTAAAACATCGTTGACTTCTTTCTTTTTATCCGTCAATAACTCGCGGCATTTTCCGGCTGCCGCCTCATTTCTATTATAAATTCACCGACGGGCGGCATACAGCACGATACGCCCCTTATGTCAACTACAACGGGTTTAATTTCATCTTCTAAATGCGCCATAATAAATCCTCCATAATAATTTAAAGTTTAAACTTAAAGTTTAAAAATCTTTATTCTATGTAAAAAAGTACTATAATTTAAAATTTTGAACCTACTTCTGCCGCGTTTTCTTCGTTTCTGCCGCGGCAGTGTCCACGGAACATACGCCTCCGGCGCATTCTGTATTTGCGGCTTGCGAAGATTCCCCGGTGACATCGCCTTTAGTTTTAGCGTCTGCTTCACCTGTTTGGGCAGTTTGCTCATTTAACGTTTCATCCGCAAATTCGACATTTACTTTTATTTTTTTATCGCGTACTAATTTGCTTATAAAATATAGAGCGCTGTCCCCGGTTATTTTAAATTTTTCGGCAATAGATAGGGGGCTTATTTGACCTTCTTGTTTGATGACGGTTAATATCTCTTTTTCGACTTCCGAAGCCCAGTCTTCAAACAGGGCGCGTACTTCCGGCGTTGCAAGACCTGCTATTTCTGCAGTCGTCGCAACTGATTCCCCCATCCGTCTGCACATTTCCATGGGATTGAAGTTTTCGTCTTTCATTTTACCCATCATCTTATTCATCATCCCCATTTCCATACCTGCTGTCATCTTACCGCCTCCTTCATTTACTTCTGTCATGGTTTGAGCTTCTCCCATCATTCTTTTAGCCATAGGAGGCATCATAGCGCCCATCCCGCCCATCATCTTATTCATCATCCCCATTCCCGTTTTCATACCTGCTTTCATCGGACCCATACCTTCGTTTTGCCCTGCTTCCCGTCCGCCGTTGTCGTTATTACCCTCCGGCGTCTTACCGTTTTTTACACTGTTATTCGTTTCGTTTTTGCATCCCATAACATTATCTCCTTATTTTTAATTAGTTTGTATTTTTTAATTTAACAATTATTTACAAGGACACGGAAATTTAGAAACCGCGTTTTCTTTATTGCCGCCCCCGTATTTTTCAAATTTTCTTATTAGATTAATCAATTCATCGTCGCACAATTCGTTGATAACAAATGTAGATTTGCGCAAAGTTTTAATAAAGCCGGCTTCGCGCAGCGCTCTAAGATGAAACGATACTAAGGGTTGCGACATCCCCGTAACTTCGATAATCTGGGAAACCGTGCGGGAGCCGCTTTCTAATGAAAATAATATTTTTACCCTATTGTCATCGCTCAATAATTTAAAGACCTGAGAAACTTTTTCAGTAATATTCATCACCTCCATATCGTATAAATTAGGACTTATATAAGTAGTTATTTATATAATATACATTAAATAATATTATGTCAAGCAAAATTTATCATAAATATAAATTACAAATTTTATTTATATCGATTAATCTTGATAAAGCCCCTAAATATGGTATTATATTAAATATACTGAGCAATAAAAGAGCGAAACTGTCGAAAATGTAATACTTAAGGAGAAAATAATATAATGCCCTACTTTTTTTGGGGAAGCGGAATGTGGATATTTCCGATTATCGGGATAATAGTTATGTTGTTTATAGTCTTTATGATTTTCGGACGTGGCGGCTTTATGGGCGGATGCGGCGGAAACGGACACGACCGGCATTACCACGACGACGACAGGCATTATACGAAGGACAGCCGTTCGGAATCCGCAGTGGACATATTAAACAAAAGATACGCCAAAGGCGAAATAACGAAAGAAGAATTTGAGCGAATGAAAAAAGATATAGCTGGTTAACGCTATATTTCAATTCAGACTATAGCAGATAAAATATTTTTTACGCAAAAAAAAATTTCGGTTGTGGTAAAAACGGGTTCAAAAATCGAAGGCTATGAAATATTAGACGATGGAACGCTGAAAATTTCAATAAAGGAACGTCCGGTAGAGAATAAAGCAAACGAAGCGGTCATAAGAAAAATCTCCGAAATTTACGATAAGCCTAAAAATAAAATTACCATTAAAACCGGTTTGAAATCTAAAAATAAAATAGTCGTAATTGACGAATGAGATAGATTTTCATATCAGCCTTAAAACTTAAGGCATATCACTTTCAGCAGGGAGCGGCGGGTATATTGCCGCCGCTTTCAATGCTTGTTGATTTATTTAACTTTAAGTTTATCTCAACGGGAACGGCTTCATGGGATATTATAGCCGTATCTTTCAAATTTTCTTTTAACTTTTCAACGCTAATGTTATAAGAACCGGCATAATAAGGACATTTTTCCCCCATGCATCCGTGCGGGTGCAGTTCCTTGAAACTGCACGCCATATTAACGTCGTTATCTATTAAAAGAAAGTTAAAATCTTCATAGAGGGATGCGGAGAGTATCTCCAGCGCCTTAAAAAGATAAGCTTTACAGCACGAAGGTCCCGTTAAATCAAACACGGCTTTGGAAAGAAGAGCCGTAATCTTCATGGTTATTTTTTGCTCTTTATCCTTGCCGCAGACCGAACCGGTTAAAACCGAGTATATGATACCGCCGGCAGGAACTATGCCGCAAACACCGCTTAAGCCACAGTAGCCTCCTACAGCCTGCTTCGAGAGCCTGTAAAAGGCTTCTTCGATATCGGCTTCGGAAATATGCACATATCCTCTGTTTTTTAACGAAGCTAAAACCGCTCCCGTTAAAATATAAGCATGGTGGCATCCTAACATAGGCACCGTAACGCTTGGATTATTTAATATATCGAGCGTGATTTCAAAAGGATTTTTGCCTTTCGTAGATAATATAAAATCTTTTATGTAATTAAATGAAGATAGGTTGTGGCAATCGTCGCACACGTAATGAGACCTATCCGATGAACAAACGATATTCCCTTTTTCTTTTTTGCCGCAGTAAAAGCAGGTCAGGTCAACTGAGGACGACAGATATTCAAGGGGATGGCCGCATATTAAGCAATTGGATTTATGTTCCTGTTTCAGTTCGGCGCAAGATTCGCCGGATAGATTATTCATTTTAATTTCCTTTTAAAATTTTTTTATAAAATAATTTATGCTGCGATTGCTTCTTAAATTAATTTAATTTATACATTTTTCTATTACCTCGTCAAAAGCTGAAATGTCGGGATAATCCCTACTTTCACGGAATTGGCGGAATGGATATGCAAAACGGCAATAAATCCAAAGCTTGCAAGTATTCCGCCAGCAGCTCCAACCGTAGAAAATACGAATCCCATAAACAACCCCATATAGAACCGGATATATAATAAATCAGCGTTCCTATAAGTGATTCCTCTGATTAAAAGTTAGTTTTATTTACATTTTTACAAAATATAAATAATGTAAATTATGTATAATCCAGAGAGTTTTCTTATGGGGAAGCCGACCTGACTCCCGTAATTATAAGTTAATATACATATAAATTATATATTCGATATAAAATTTTATATTTTAACGTTCCGTTCTTTAAGATATTTTATTATATTTAAATAAATATCGTTAATCTCTTTAAAAGCTGTTAAAGCAGCATTTATATCTTTT
>JAKAQK010000028.1 GCA_021822625.1 bacterium
TACGCCGCTCAGCAATATTACATCGGCAAATCTGGGACTCGGCGTTATAAATATTCCTAATCTGTGCATATTATAATACGGATTATTCAATGCCGCTATTTCAGATTCGCATGCTCCGCATGAACCTGAATCTATATGCTTTACGAATAAAGATTTTTTAAAAAAACCAAACTTTTTTTTACCGCTTTTTTTAACATTATTTTTTATATCATTTTTAACATTAGCTTCATTAGTATTGTCTTTACCGATAAAGTTGGAAAAACTGACGGCTTCGGCTATATTTGAACATTCCGAGACGCATAATCCGCAATATATGCATTTTTTTATGTCTATTATCTCTTTTGCTTCAATATTAATTTTATTGATTTTATTTGCGCTAATATTGCATGCTCCGTTAATTATTTTATCTGTTTTATCTTCTCTATATGCATTATTTGCAAAATTTTCGCTATTATAATTTACGCTATTTTTGCTATCGTAAATATTTAAAATATCGATTGCGCCTGTAGGACACGCTTCCTGACATTTTAAACACGGTAAGCCATTGGCGGTTGAAGTTTCTTTATAGTTTAAGCATTTATCTGTATCAAATTTTAAATATGAAAAAAAACCTTCGTAAAAATCGTTTTCCTTTGGAAAATTTACCGATTTAATTCCGAATTTTAATCCGTTATATGTCCATATAGCCATTACAATCTGCTCCGATGAATTATTAATTTTCTGCCTGTTTAACTTTAATTTTATCTATTTATATTTACTTGTCGCACGCCGCAACTGAAAAATTATAGCTCGTTTCGTTTATATTAAAATCCATCATCATAGTATTTTTAGTAAAATGTTTGAATACCTTAAAATTATTTTCGAATGGATATTTAATATTGATTTTCTTAAAAATTTTGCCGTCAAAACTTCCGGTTATGCAAAATATAGAACCTTCCGACGACTCAACTGAACCAAAACCGTATTTACCGTGAGGAAGACCTGATAAAAACAAGTTCTGTTCAATATCGCCATATCCGTCGCCATTGCCATAATTATTCATGCCGCTAAAGTTATCGCTGCGGCTATTGTTCACGCCGCCGCTATTGCTATAATTATATTTACTGCGCATATCATCGTGCTGTAGCTTGACGATATCGGCGATATTTTTGTAGTTCTCATGGTCGTGCTCATGATTTTGCTTATGAACATTATATATATCCGGTTCTGACATATTTTTCGTCAATTTTTCAAAACAAATTTTCATAATATCAAAAGACTGCCTTATCTCGCCTATTCTCACAAGATATCTTGAAAGCGCATCGCCGTCATTATATAAAACCGGCTTCATATTAATATCTTTATAAAGCAGGTAAGGATACTTTAATCTTAAATCGCCGTTAATCCCTGCGCTTTTAGCAACAATGCCTCCGGCATGAAGTTTTTCGGCAATTTTAGGATTAATTTTTCCTGTAGTTTTTAATCTGTCAATATGCGATTTAGTTTCAGAATTCTGCTTTATTATTTTTTCAATATCTGTCATATAAGAACCTATTTCTTTTACTATATACTCTAAACATTTATAATCGGCAGGATGAGCGCTGCTAATATCATTATTCTTGTTGCTATTATTGCGACTATTGCTATCGTTGTTATTATTAATAAACGTATGGCCTAGTAAATTATGCAAT
This sequence comes from bacterium, assembly GCA_021822625.1. Classification (GTDB taxonomy): domain Bacteria; phylum SZUA-79; class SZUA-79; order Acidulodesulfobacterales; family Acidulodesulfobacteraceae; genus Acididesulfobacter. The sequence continues at coordinate 1,671 of JAKAQK010000028.1, forward strand.
CTTGTTCCGCCTACAGTATTAATGCCCATAAGATATCTTGAAAATACAGTCTCCGATGAAATCTGTTTAATTTTTTCGGCATAATATGCATATAATGAAGACGGCACTTCTAAATATGTCGAACCGGATATTTCGGCTAAATTTTCTATATGGTTTCTTAATCTTTCTAATTCGGCAAAAAACATTCTTATTAATTTGACGCAATCCGGCAGTTTGCCGGTTAGCCCGAAATAATCCTCCGCGGCAAGGCAATAGCTTAAAGAAGCTGCAAACGCATGTGTCCCTGCGATCCGCTCCATGATTAAGAGCTGTTCATATAAGTTGTTTTTTTCACGTGCGGCATTCATTGCATTTCTGGTCTTATAACCGAGCGTTATATCAAGCTCGTGCAATTCTTCGCTTGAAGTTAAAAAATGGTAGTATGAAGATTCGCACACGCCTTTTTTAACCGGACCCCATATAAATTCATAATCGCCTAAAAATTTTGTAAACATATTTATTTTTATGCCTTTTCTATTTTATTATTATACGTACTATTCCATCTAAAAAAGACTTTAGAGGCAATGGAATATACAATCCTAAACAAATTGTAAGTATTAGCGGTATTGCCATAGGCGCTAATGAAGCCGTACCAAAATCGCCTGTTTTGAGCTGCACGTTATTCACGTCATATATAGTTGCATTCCCGTCAGATACCCCAAAAATCATAGAATTTAGCTTTGCCAATATTGCAATAAAAGCTGCTATAAGCAATATTATCAGCAGCGCCGATATAAAATAATCGCTTTTTTTAAAACTTTCAAGAAGTATTAAAAATTCACCTATAAAGGCAGCGGATGGCGGAGCCCCCACAAGGGTCAGAGCACCGGCTATAAATAAAAAAGCGGTTTTGGGCATCGTATGGATAACTCCTTTTATATTTTTAATCTCCTTTGTTTTATATTTATGAAGCAAATTTCCTGACCCGTAAAACATTATAGGTTTAGATAAACTATGCGCCAGCATTTGAAAAAGCGCGCCGAATGTTCCAAAAACACCGCCAAGTCCGAAACCTAAACTTATAATGCCCATCTGTTCAATACTTGAATATGCAAAAAGTCTTTTAGTAGAATTCTGATTAATTATACCCATAATCCCCACAAATATAGAAAAAATTCCGGCTATAACTAGTACCGTTTCAGGGTAATTAAAGCCGGTGCTTCCTCCTGCTATATTAAAATATCTTATGATACCGTATAGCGCAACATTTTCTAAAGAAGCCGCAAGCATTGCCGACACGGGAGAAGGCGCTTCGGAATAGGCATCCGGAACCCATGTATGCATCGGCGCAAGTCCGACTTTAGTGCCTAAACCTATAACTATTAAAATAAACGCTATTTTAACTAAATCTTTGTTCAAATATGAGGAATGGGCGCTTAAAACAGTCCAGTCTAACGAAGATACATGCAAACCGTAAACGCCATGCAGGTTTCCCGATAGATAAAATAGAACCGTTCCTAATAAAGCCAGCGAAATACCGCTTGAAACTACAACTATATATTTCCATGCGGCTTCGATAGATTTTTCCGTAATTTCGGTGATAACCAAAAAAGAGCTTGTTATGGTCGTAAGTTCAATATCAATTAAGTAAAGCGCCATATTGTTCAGTATAGGCGCAACAAGCATAGTAAGAGCAAACAGATTGATTAATAAATAATAACGAAAAAACTCGCCATCCGTAACAGATTCATTTTTCACGGCAAGTTTCATGTAGGAAATTGAATACATGGAAGATAAAAAATAAATAAGAGCGACTAATAAAACTATATAAGCGCTAAATTTATCTATAACTACTGCATTATTAAAAATAGATATAACGCCTGCAGAACCTCTTTCACTCATTAAATAAATTAAAAATGCAGCGGATATTGAGAGTGAAACAATTGACGATATAAACGTCAATATTTCTGCGACCCTTTTATTTTTTAATACGAAAGAACACAGTCCCGCAATGAAAGGTATAAACAGAAATAATACTATTAATATTTTCATAAAATTATCCCACAAGCCTGTTTAACATTCCCGTTGATAATGAACCGGTTTTTATTTTCATTACTATTGAAAGAATTAACATTGCAACTACGGTGACAAGAATATCAAAAAGAACGACTAATTCCACTATTAAAGGCAGAGTCGGCGTTAATATAACCGAAAACAGAAAAATACCGTTTTCAATCACGAGCAAACCCAAAATATGGGTTATCGTAGTATATCTTGATATAATCATAAAAAATCCTATAAATATTAAACTTAAAGCGATAGCGGCTGAGTTGATAATTATATCCGGCGCAAAATTATGAATCAGCCTGAATATTAAAAAATAGCCGAATACCGTCAAAATAAGCCCCATAATAATCGATGCAGGAATCTTTATGCTTAAATTTATCTCTTCTTTTATGCTAAACTTTTTCATCATATTCAAAAGCAGATACGGCACTGCCAAGCATCTTACAAGCAGCGTCAATAGAGCAACCATATACAAATTCACGCTTTGCGTTTCAATACCGAGAATAAGCGTGAGTATAAAGATCAGAAAGGATTGAATACCGTATGCGTGAATATAAAACGATATCCACTTAGAACTCAGCATCACAAAAGACGACAGAAGTATAAAAGCCGTCAACAAATCAATTGTCACATTTAAATAAATAGGCAGCGCAAGTCCCAGCATAATTACGTTCTCCAAGAATTTCTTATATTAGTTTAAACGCAAAACTATAATATCGTATTTTCATTCGCAATCGATAATTGACAATAAATTTATATAAAAATATTTAAAAGCAAAATTTTAAAATCCTTTATATTGAAAAGTCATTATAGCTAATACGCTTAATACGAAAGCGGCGGCAAAATATTCCTGATATCTGAAAAATCTTAATCTTGATATAGACGTATCAATCAGCGCTGCGATTATACCGACTATGAACATTTTAAAAATTAATGTAATAACCGCAATAAACAGGGACAGGGGACTATGATTAACCGCAAGACCCCACGGAAAAACCAGAACATTTAAGAAAATAACGAGCAATAAAAATTGCTTCATATAGCCGCTCCATTTCAGCAGCGCCAGATACGGCCCTGAATAATCCAATATGCGGGCTTCTTCAATCATGCTCATTTCAACATGCGTAGACGCATTTATCGGTCTTCTGTCCGTGTCGGCAAGAAACAGCAAAAAAAATGCCGTTATAATTAAAAAATGCGACGAACTGAAATATAAAGGCAGATGAGAAATTATAGTATTCAGCATTACATAAGGCAGGGTTGATTTTGCGATCAAAGCAACCCCGACAAAAACTAATATCAGCGTAGGCTCTGAAAGAATAGCAAGAACGGTTGCCCTTGAAGAACCGAGTCCGCCGTAGCTTGTCCCTTTATCAAGCGAAGCTATATTTATAAAAAAGGAGGACAGAGAAAACAGAAAAGCTCCGCCAAGCATATCTCCCATAAACCCAAGCGGCAGTGGATATGCCGTCAGAACGGGTATCAGCATAGTAATAAGTATCATCGATACGAAGGAAACAAAGGGGGCAGAACGAAAAACAAAAGACGAATCTTCTGAAATTATAATTTCTTTATGAAAAAGCTTATACAGGTCATAATACGGCTGAAATATGGACGGTCCTCTTTTACCCTGAATAATCTCTTCAATCCTGTTAATAAATCCGGCTATAAGCGGAGAAAACGCAAGGACGGTAATAATCTGAAATATCTGAAAGACGGCTGAAGTAATATAGCTATCCATTTAATGAGGTCACAGCTCCATTCTGCATCTACATTACATTATTATTGTTGTTTTTTTAGAATGTAAATTAATTAATTTCAATCAATTATATCAGATTGAATTAACCGCCGTTAATTAATTAACCGACAATCAACCGATAATTTAATTAATTGATTAACGACTGTTGAACTCACTAATGGATTAATTAACTAAGTAATTAATGAATCAATTTAATTAAGTTAAACAAATTTACATTCAAACCGCTGCAAAAAATTAATAATGTAGGAGTCATCAGCCTTGAGATTGATTTAATCAAAAACAATCAAACTATTAAGAAATATCAAACTAGCAAAAAATATCAAAAACAATCTGAAGGCATTATAAGCAGAACCCCATTGCTTTTTATATAAATATTAATTAAAATTATACATCAAAAAAAAATAAATATCAATCTAAAATTACTCACTAATTCCTAATTAATTGGCAATGATGATATGCCATCTATAATTAATTGTCATTAATTATTTTTTTTTAATTGTAATTACTTTAAAAAACTTCAGCATTGTAACCTTGCTGCAATTATTTCTTGCCGTCAATGATGCGGATTGATAATTGAGCTTTTTACATTCCATGAGGGCGGCTTTATACTGTTTTTTATGCTTCTTAAAATAATTTACCGAATATGACTTTGCATTTAAATTAATATGGCGTTGTGCAGCCGCTTTAACACCGCCTTTATTAACCGCATCATTATCATGAATGATTTTTTCGTTAGAGACGAGCGCTAACAAAAAAGACATGCGTTTTGAATATATACCGTCGCTATTTTTAATAGTCGGTTTATTTAACTGGGTATAGTTGATGCCAATATTGCCGGCTTCGGTTGTTAATTTGATATTGCCGGCAGATCCGGAAGAACCTGCATATGCTAAAACCGGATTTAAAAAAATCGAAACACACCATATAAAAATTATAAACGTCAAGGCGCTTAAGAGATACCTTGACTTATTATGCTTGTTCTTGTCTGATTTATCCTTTGTAAACATATCTAAGTATCCCTTAATTATGTTGTATCACCCTTTCAAAACAACGAAGGATGCTGTTTTTTATATATTTTCTTACTTTTATGGTAAAGCACGGATAATGCATTTACACAATTTTTAAAACTGTGCCCTCCGCTTGTTATTATATTTTTGTACATCTGTACAGGTTCAAGGAGAGTCCCGTATAACTGGGCAAGATGTCTAAAATTATCGCCTATATTCCTTTTCCAGCGTATAGGTTTTTTAGGTATACGGGGTGCAACAGCCGAAACAAGCATCTGATTGCAGCTGAATACTTCAGCTTTTGCCTTTTTTATATGAGATTTGTAATATTTTAGGGAATATATTTTTTTAGGTTTAGGTTTAGCAGCACATCCGGATAAAAAAATAGAAAAACTTGCTATTATAATAATAGAAAAACTTAAAAATAATATTTTTTTAAATTTATCTGAATAATGATTCATAGTTATGCACCTCCGCAAACTAATTAAAAAATAATAAAGTATAAAGAAATAAACCGTTAAGATAAGATATAATGTTATTACATAAAGCTTATATATTAAAAAAATAAGCTGTGAAGCAAATTAGTGAAATATATTTATAAAGTATGATAAAATATAAAAATATCAAAATATAAAAATATAAAAAACCGTAAAATATTAAATATAAGATAAGCCGATACATATACTATACCTATCTGAATTTAATAAACTTAAATAAATTTAAACTAAAAAATATTATATCACAATCTGGAGGAAAATTGAAAATACAATCATTCGGCGCAGCAAAAACAGTTACCGGAAGCTGCCACATAGTTAATGAAAACGGCGTTAAAGTGATGGTAGATTGCGGTTTTTTTCAAGGTAATAAAGATGAAGAAAATAAAAATTCGGAATTAGGCTTTAATCCGGCAGAGATTGATTACTTAATACTGACTCATGCGCATCTTGACCACTGCGGCAGAATTCCTATGCTCATAAAAGGCGGATTCAAAGGAAAAATTTACTGCACAAAACCGACATTTCAACTTGCAAGGCTTATAATGCTGGATACGGCAAAAATTATGCTGGAAGACTACAAACACGATTTAAAAAAGAGACTCAGATATAATCCGGAAAAAAAGTCTGCTTCGCATTCTGCGACCTCTTTATCTTCTGCAAATTTTACTACATCCCGTTCTTCATCTTCATCTCCATCTTCGGTTCTGCTGTATAACGAGCTTGACGTTTTTGAAAGTTTAGACCATTTTAATCCCGTATTGACATATAATACACCGTTTATCCTCGACGAAAAACATAATATTAAGGTAGAAATCAAAGATGCAGGCCACATCCTCGGCTCAAGTTTTGTAAAGCTTATGTTCGGCGGCAGTTCAATCATATTTTCAGGCGATCTCGGCAATAAAAATAAACCTATAGTCAACAACTTTTCATACCCCGACGAAGCCGATGCCGTATATATTGAAACTACTTACGGAGACAGGCTTCATAAAAGTTTTGACGATTCAAAAACGGAACTCTTCAATATTATTGCAACAACCTTTAAAAACGGAGGCAACGTTTTAATACCCAGCTTTGCTATGGAAAGGACGCAGGACATTTTATATATTCTGAAAGGATTCTATAAAAACGGTCAGCTTCCAAAATGTAAAATATTTCTTGATTCTCCGCTTGCAATTAACATTACCGATATATTTCTTAAAAATCCAGAATATTTCAGAAAAGACGAACTGCAATTATTTCAAAAAGACAATCCTTTTGAAATACCTTATCTCACTGAGACAAGAGAAGTCGAAGAATCAAAAGAAATCAACAAATTCACGGACAGCGCGATTATTATAGCGGGAAGCGGTATGCTTACCGGCGGAAGGATGCTGCATCATCTTAAACATAATCTATGGAGAAAAGAAAACTCTATAATTTTTATAGGATATCAGGCAAGAGGAACATTAGGCAGAAGAATTGTAGAAGGCGATAAAACTATTAAGGTCTTCGGCGAGCATATTGACGTAAATGCTTCAGTTCATACTATAAACGGTTTTTCGTCGCATGCCGACCAAAATGAACTCATTGAGTGGCTGAGCGCTCTGAAAAATCAGCAGAAAACAAAAATATGCCTCGTTCACGGCGATGAAGATAAAATGAATATTTTTAAAGAAAAAATAACTCCGCTGGGCTTCAATGCTTACATTCCGTCATATGCCGAAGAAATTGAAATATAATTTATATATATAAAGCACAGATTATTTAATTGAATTCATTTAAATATTTATAATATATTAGCACCGATATATTAAACAAAATAACTAAACTGACTAAACCGGATAACTTAACTAATTAATTTTACATAAAAATTGTCGTAAGGCTCCTTGATTTATCAATGGGGAGTATGTCAAAGTTCAATTATTAAATAAACTATTTAATTTTAATTAAAAATTCATAAATATGAAAAATACTAAAGATCTATTTTTGACTTACCTATCATTATATCCTAATAAACAAAATGAACCCGTAGAAACATATCTTGCATTATGGCAGTGCCTCGGTTTAATTTCACAGATTAATTCAAATAAGCATTCGACTAAAAATAAAACCGATAAAGACAAATTAAATGATTTGTTTAAAGATTATGCCAAAGATATATTAGAATCGCTTAAAGATACGAAAGTTATTTTAAAAATCAAAAATATCCTGTCGTTTACAAATTCCGAATGCCCTATTCTTATTACAAAATTTGAAGATTTAAGTGAATATATAAACGAAATAAATGAATTATCCGATTTGCAAACTGAATTGTCAAACCTTAAAGCCTATGCAAAAAATAATTTTAATTTTGCAGGACATATAAACGATATAACCGAAGAAAATACAGCAGAAAAAGAATCGTACAAAAGAATTAAACAAATAGAAAAAAAATTGGATTATTTTTTAGAATCTTTAGTCAGCCTGCTGCATTTAGGTAAAAATAAAATGTTTAAATCTATCAAATTGGATTTAGTAAGTAATTCTGCGTCTGATAATTCAGATATTGCCAATGATAAATTGTATAAACCGAATAGCAACAATATAAATATGAACGACGGCAATATTGTTCATAAGATAAGCCCTGAGTTAGAAAATAAAAATCTTGAAAATTTTACAGGCGGCAATAATAATTTTTCGGATTTTGATATTGAATTTTCAAATAATGCTGCAGACATCTTATATAGTATTATCATCGGTATATTGAAATTATAACTATATTGGTAACATAAGCGAAATGGCCATAAGTAAATATTTATTATATTAATTATATTTATTCTGTAATTAAAATAACGGTTTGCCAATGTCCGATACGTCTTTCAAAGCAGCATCAGTTTCGCCGTTATCTTTTTCGAACGGTATAATATCAATAGAATCATCGAAATCAGCCATATATATTTTTTGTTCTTTTTTATAAATCAGCAGCCATATTGTATAGCAAAGTCCCATTAAAAGCATAATAGCAGTAATTAAATCAATTGAAGAACCGAGGTATTTGGGTCCGTAAACAAAAAATAATGCAAGAATAGTTCCTAAATATATAAAAACAAAAAAAGCGCCCGATAAGATAATAATATGATTGTGATTATTTATGGAATGTTTGATGTTTTTATGATATTTTAATAAAAAGACTATAGTATTAAAACTGTCTAAAAAAAACTCGGCTACTAAAAAAAATCCTGCCGTCGCCAGAACTATATTAAAAAAATTTTCAAACGAGGGGAAAAAAATTTCTAACAAAATCGTTGCGAAAGATAGAATCAGCGGTATTAATATAGACCATTTCGGAACTCTTTTTTTTGATAAAAATCCAAAAAATTTTGGCATTATTTTGTCTCTCGACATTGAAAAGAGCGCCCTTGACAATATAAAAGTAGTAAGCCATAAAGACCCTGCCGTGGAAGCAACTAAGGCTAATTTCATAACCGGCAGAATAGCTGGATTAACATTATTAGCCCATGCAAGTAATACGTCGGGACTTGATTGTAATGTTTTTAAAGACGTTTCATGAAGTAAAATAGGCCATATAATGTAGTAATAAACAATTACCATTATTGCGCCTATTATTCCGCTTTTACCGGGGGTTAATTTTGGCTTTTCCGATTCTTCTGAAGCATATGAATCTATTTCCCAGCCATCAACAATCGTAGCCCCTACAATCATGCATACTATGATTCCGGAAAAATTAAAATTAGAAAATGAAAATATACTGCCGCTATGCATGCCGTATGAAAATTTATCCCATATTCTATATCCTATGACCCCTATAAGCAAAACAGCTATAATTTCTACAAATAAAAATATTTGAGTAACAATTGCGGTTAATTTTGTACCGTATAATAAAACTAATCCGGCAAAAGCAGTCCATATTAATGCAAACAAGATTTCATAAGAAATATTAAATTGATTAAAACCCAGCAAATCAAGCGTAAATCTGGATGCCGGAATTAAAATAGGCGGTATAGACCAGAAATAAGCCATTATTATAATCCAAGCCTGAAAATTAGAATAATTAATGCCGACTATTCGTCTGGACCAGTGATACGATGCACCCGCATTAGGAAAATGTTTGTTTAATACTAAAAAAATCCATGATGAAATTAGAAAAGGCAACGCAATTAAGCCTATAGCCAAAGGTACGAAAAGTCCAGCGCTTTGAACCATACTCGTTCCTGCGGCTGCAATGCTAAATATGGGCGCTACGCTTGAGATTGAAAGACTTGATAAATCGAATAATTTTAATATCTGATGAAGTTTATTTTTATCGCCGGCGAGACTATTCCTTTCCATTTGACCCCCCGCAAATGTAAATTAAATCATTTAAAAGCAGGTCTTCCGGCTTGAGCATTCGGATAATCAGCCTTCCCAACATTTATACTAATAATATATATATAATAAATACATATAGTATATTATGAATTATGTAAGTGGCTTAATTGTAATTAGATTATCCTTAAAAAATGATAACTCTTACGGCTGCGGGTACAGCATAGGCTTTTAACCTATTTCCCTTGTCTTTTAAACGGTTGTGAATTTATTTTTATTTTTTTTATTTTTCTATCTTTATATATATGACATATCCCAAATATTTCTCAATATGCTATAAATATATTTTAAAATTTAACAAAAGTCAATAAATAATAAAATATACAAAGAAAAGATTGTACTAAAAATTCTAATTAGATTAGTTAAAAAGTTATTTTTATGATAAAATTTAAAAATTAATTAATATATTAATTACTCATCATCGTCATATTATTGAGATTTATTATCAAAAAGTAATTTTAACGAACTTATTCTTAATCTTTAGCCCTTTATTTAATTATTTCAATATTCTTTTTCGGCGTATCGAATATTTCTGAAAGATATTTGATTATAGCTTCGTTGGCTTTATTTTATTATCAACGGATTGATTTATTATCTAAATACATTTTATTTTATAGGCTTTCCAAAGGCTAATAATAAACCGGATAATATGTCTATGGGTTCCGGCGGACAGCCTTTTATCAAAATATCGACACGCAATTTGTCTTTGATGCCTCCCAGAGTTGCATAACTGTCTTTAAATTCTCCGCCGTCTATTGCGCAATCGCCTATAGCAACGACAAATTTGGGGTTTGGAATATTCTCGTAAGTTTTCATCAGCGCAGAGTACATATTTCTTGTGACGCATCCTGCAACCATGAGAACGTCAGCGTGTTTCGGAGCAGCTACAAATTTGAATCCGAATCTTTCCATGTCATAATAAGGATTAGTAAGAGCGGATAATTCATGGAGACAGGCATTGCAGCTTCCGGAATCTACCAATCTTATAGAAATATTATTAATAAAATGTCTATTTTCAGATTTATTCAGCAATTTATTCCTTAATTCTTCATTAAATATAACGATATTATCTTTTTTAATATCTTTTATATTTATTTTTCTTACTTTTATACCTTCTTTTATGCGCGTTTTTAAAATATTTAACATATAATTTTATAAGTCGTTCGTTATACTTATTAATTTTAATTGGGGTTTATATTAATCTTACTTAGTTATTTAAATATGCTGCCGTGGACCATAAGTTATAAATCATTTCCGGCATAGCTCAGATTTAAACTTTTATTGACTATCGGAAAGTCGGCTATAATGTCTCCTATAACGGCAAATTCTATTAATTGCCAGTTATGAAAAGAAGGGTCTCTTATTTTCCACCTTAAAATTTTTGCTCTTTCATCAAGTTCTACAAAATGCATGATATTGCCTCTCTGGCTTTCGCAGTATCCCAACCCCCAAAACACCGCATTATTGCTATTATTGCCGGCAGTATTGACGCCGGTTTCTGTCGACGTTAATATTGCGGCATTCAGCTTATATTTTTTTATATTAATATCGGCATCGTTTAGCGATGTTTGCGTCCCCTCCGCATGCAATTCATTTAAACATTGCGTTATAATTGAAAAACTTTCTTCTATATCATAAAATCTTATTAAAAGTCTTGCAAAAACATCTTTGTTTTTTAAAACTTTTGAATTAAAATGCAATTTATCATAAATTAAATAAGAGTGTTCTTTTCTCGTGTCCGACGCAACCCCCGATGCCCTTGCCGCAAGACCCAACGCACATAAATCCAACGCGGTTTCTTTGTTTATATATCCTGTTTCTTCAAATCTTTCCTGAATAGTAGAAGAATTTAAAAGCGCTTTTTTCAAATTTAAATAGCGCTTTTTAAAATCTGATAATTTTTCCGTCAAAATCTTTTTTTTCAATTCGTCTATATCCCCGCATGCATTTATGCCGCCAAGAGATAAAACGCCTTTATTAAATCTGCTCCCCGACAGATATTTGTTTAATTCCATAATATCTTCTTTCAGTACAAAGGTTTCCTGCGCGCCGAAGCTGTATCCTACATCCTGAAACAGCCACGCAAAATCATTAATATTACACAGCAGTCTTTCCAATTCGGCATAAATAGTCCTGAGGTAGAGTCCTCTATCAGATATTTTTATATCTAAAATTTTTTCTGCCGCAGATAAAAAAGCTAAGGAATGCGCTACACAATGGTCGCCGGATATTTTTTCGGCTAAAGACAGCGCTTCATCTATTGTTTTTCCTTCAGCAATTTTTTCTATTCCCCTATGTTTCCAGAAATGCCTTATTTCTAACTGCAATATCGGTTCTCCGGACATACAGAATCTGAAATGTCCCGGTTCAATTATGCCTGCATGAACCGGCCCGACCAATATATTAAAAACTCCGTCTCCTTTAACGTCTTTGTTGTAATTATATTCTCCGTATTTTTTAAATTCTGGTCTTAAACCTGACGGATAATCTTTTCTGAGAGGATGACAACTTGCAGAATCGGAAGAATATTGGGAATTAATTTCATTATTCTTATTTGTATCCTGAGGATAATTTTCAGGAAACAGCATAAGCGGTCTCGGGTCTGGATGTCCTTCGGGGATTAATCCGAATAAGTCTTTAATCTCTCTTTCATACCAGTTTAAAACCGGCATATCCGCCGATAAAGACGGGAATATTCCGTCTGCGGAGGCATATGTTTCCACAATTATAAATAAATCCATAGACGAATGGGAGAAAATATATCTTATTTTAAAATTATTACCGCCATCTTTACTTTCATCGGCTGCAAAAGCCGATAATAAATAAAATTTTAAATCTTTAAAAAAATAAAGGCATATTTTTTTTAAATCTTCCGGATTAATTTTTATAACAAGCTCGTTATCACGATTAAAAAAATGTTCGTTAATAATATTTACAATATCATTGTCTAAATTTTTAATAAAATCAGTCTTATTAAGTGATTTAATGCCCGATTTATTTACTGATTTATCGTCTTGTTTATTTACTGATTTATTTTCCATTTTTTATATTGCTTAATAGTTTAATAATGACGGCTGCCGTTTTGCTGCCGTTTTATTTATTGTTTTTTTATCTTTATTATTAATATTTTAATTATAATTTTATTTATTATATTGCAGTAAATCTTATATATTATTATTACCTGTTAAACTTATTGCTTATCATTATTAAATTAATCGGCAATATCACTGCAGCCGGCTGCCATGAGCGCCTTTAACTATCACGACAATATTAGTTACAAGAATTTTAAAATCTTCGGGAATATAAATTCCGAAGGTCAATATAACTATTAAAATCAAGAACATCGGAAAAATCATATAAATATTTTCCTTTTTCTTCTCAAGTACGGGTTCCCCTGCAGCCATTCCCACAAAATGCCTGATAAATCCTATAAATATGAGCACTAAAAAACTAAGCAGCAATATACCTTCTAAAGCGTAATCTGCTTTAAACGAAGCAAGCAGCGTTAAAAATTCGCTTATAAAAATACTGAACGGAGGATTTCCGGTGATAGCTAGAACGCCTATTATCATAAATACTGCCGTAAAAGGCAAAATTTTAAACAACCCCCTGATATCCGAGATTTTCTTCGTATGATAATTTGACAGCACGGAACCTGTTGAAAAGAACATGAGACTTTTAGTAAAAGCGTGATTTATCATTCCAAGAATCGCAGCAAATATAGCAAGGGGGGTACTTATGCTGAACGCAAAAGCAATTATGCCCATGTGCTCCATTGAAGAATAAGCCAGAAGCCTTTTATAGTCATTTTGTTTGATTATAAAAATAGATGCGATAAATACCGTAAACAATCCAAAAAACATCAAAAGTTCATTGGCGAAATACGCCTGTCCGTCCATATTTAAAATAGCATAAATTCTTATGATAGCATACAATGCGCAATTAAGCAGCACTCCGGACATTAAAGCGCTGACCGGCGTGGGCGCTTCGGAATGCGCATCGGGCAGCCAAAAATGAAACGGAGCGAAACCTACTTTTGTTCCAAAACCGACTAAAACAAAAATAAAAGCAATATCTAAAATATGTTTATTAAGATGCGGCGCAACTTTCATTATATCAGTCCAGTTAAGAGCATTCAGGCTTTCGCCCAGAAAACTTGAAGATACAAAATATAAAAGGACTATTCCGAAAAAAGCAAATGCAATCCCGATAGAACATATTATAATATATTTCCAACCGGCTTCGACCGCTTCTTTATTTCTGTAAAAACTAATAAGAAAAGTCGTTGCAAGCGTAGTACCTTCTATAGCTACCCACAAGATGCCGAGATTATTTGAAATTGAAAGCAAAAGCATAGCAAAAATAAAAAAATTCATCCAGAAATAATATTCTTTTACTTTATTTTCAGGGAGCCCCGATTTTAATTCATTTTTAAAATATCCTATAGAATAAATAGCAACTAAAAAAGACAGCGAAGCTATTATGATAATAAGAACGGCATTTAAAGAATCCAGAAATAACAGATGATAAAAACCAAATATTATCCGGTGCTTAAGAACAATGCCCGTAAGAAATAGAGCGTACAGTAAAATTAAAAACGTAATAACCGGCTGGATAAAAAATGTCAGTTTTATATTGATAAATCTGTATAAAATTGCAAAAACCAAAAAAGTCAAAACTAAAATAGCCACTTGAATTATTTTTCCCGTTTAAATATTTAAATTGACGATTAATTGTATTATGTCTTGCCGCTATTGCTTAGTTTCCATATTAATTATTTTAATTATTTACTAAATCATTAATTGTTTACTAAACTATGTTTATGTTTATGTTTATATTTATTAATTACTTCACCGCTGTTTTATTTTAATTATCTTTAAATGTTCTTGTTTAGTTATCATTTTATTCTAATTATTCTAATTATTCTTTTAAGTTTGACATCTTCGATGTATCAAGGCTGTCAAATGATGTTCTTATGCGGTATATCAACACGCCCGCCATAATAGCTCCTATAAACACGTCAAAAAACACCCCTATGTCTACCACAAGCGGCAAACCCTTAGTAATAGATGTCGCCGCAAGAATAATTCCGTTATCCAAGGTTAAAAAACCGATAATCTGTATAATTGCTTTTTTACGCGCAATCATTATAAAAACGCCTATTAAAATAACCGCTAAAGCGGTGGGAAAAACCCTGCGCGCAATAAATTCACGACTTGCAAAATCCCCCTTGGTTATAAAAAAAGCAAATATCGTTATAGCGCCGGTAATTAATACGGAATTAGTCATATTAATATACGGGACAATCTTTTCTCTTATAGAAATTCTCTTGGTTACTTTATTTAAGAAATACGGTATCGCTATAACCTTTATAGCAAATGTAAGAAAACTTGACAGATACAGTTCGGCATTATTGGAATATATGCCCATAACAAAAATAGTTATGCTTAAAAACAACGATTGAATACTGTAAACTTTAATTGAAAAATCAACCCTGTGGCTTGCCGTTTGCAGTATGGAAAAAAATAAAACAAACGCGCCCATAAGTTCTATAAAACTTGTTATATTCAGCATAATTACCCGTTTAAATAGAATACAAAACTAATGAAATTATAGAAAGAACAAATCCCAGCATCAAAAAATCAGGTACCCTGAAAAATCTCAATTTCGCCATCGATATTTCAATAAAAGCTATAGGCGTAGCAAAAATTAACACTTTTAGAATATAAAATGCAACCGCATATAATATTGTCAAAAACGAAAATGACGACAGCGAATGCGGGATGCCGCCGTACACGCCTATCGGAAGAAAAATATTGGAAGCAAGCGTTATGAATATTATCAATTTCAAATAAGACGAATATTCGAACAACGCGAGATGTCTTCCTGAACCTTCGAGTATCATAGCTTCATGAACCATAGTAAGTTCCAGATGCGTATCGGGATTGTCAACGGGTATTCTTCCGTTTTCGGCAACAGAAATTATTAAGAATGCTATTAATGCTAAAACATAAGAAACAGGATAATTTAAAAAACCGTTTTTATGTATATCTATAAAAATCTGGCTTATATTGGTAGTTCTTGTCTGCAGAGCAAAAGTAAAAATAACCAGCATCAAAGTCGGCTCTGCCAGAGAAGCTATCAAGATGTCCCTGCTGGAACCCAGACCGCCAAAACTTGAAGCCTGGTCCATACCGTATAATGCCATAAAAAAAGTGCCAAGCCCTATAGTATAAACTAACGCTATAATATCTCCGGTAAACGACAGCAGCGCATCAGAACTGAATACCGGCAGAAAACAGGCAGAAACTAAAATAGAAACAAAAACTATATACGGCGCGAATCTTGAAATATATGACGCATCTTCCGAAAGAACGACCTCCTTGCTTATAAGTTTAAAGATATCTTTATACCCTTGAAATAAAGGTCTTCCCTGCTGCCCTCTTAAAATACTTTTTATTTTATTTATATAAGAGTTTACAAAAGGCGCTATTAAAATAAGAATCAAGACTTGCCCAATTCCTATTAAAACAGCATTAAAATTTAATAAATCATTGTTTAACATTAACATTGAACCTTTAAGTCAATCTATTTTATTTCAAATTAATTTAATAGTTATTTTTATTAATTTGCAACTTCATCGCATCTCTGCGTATTTGAGAACCCGCGCCATTTATGATAAATTAAAAGCTAAATCAATTTATTAGTCGGCTGTTTTAATATGCATTTTTACAATGTATGATGAAACCAGCTGAACCATATTAATAAAATTATAAGGGTGCCGACTATATAGGCTATGTAGGTTTGAACAACACCGCCCTGAATGCGCGCTCTAAGTTTTGAAACTTTTTCCAAAAATTTCTCGGCAAATAAATTATAAAAATATTCAAATAAATCACCCGCTTTAAATATATAATTTTTAACCGGAAAAAA
>JAKAQK010000029.1 GCA_021822625.1 bacterium
TCCGCTTTCGGAAGAAATATCAAAGCCGTTAACTACTACTTTTGAGGTTGCGGTTAATGCCTAAGTCGTTAAACTTATCCGGCGAAGATGTCATAAATAAACTTTCAAAACTTGGATTTTTTAGAGTTCGTCAGCGTGGAAGCCACGTTATATTAAAAAAACATACCGATGACGGCGATATAGGTTGCGTCGTTCCATTGCATAAAGAAATAGCCAAAGGCACATTGCATAGTATTTTAAAGCAAGCAAAGATTACTTGGGAAGAATTTATAAATATATAGATATTTTTTCTCCTGTATTGAGAAATATTTTTACTGTCCGCCGGGCGGACACTTTAAACCCTTTAAAATCCCTATAATCGATTTTAAGGCGTTTGATTTTCGGTTAATAGTATAAGTCTAAGGGAGCTAAAATCGAAAATGCGGCGGTCATTTGATAGGTTTTAAAAGCTTTATTTTCTTAAATTACTATATATAGGCATTTTGGAGCTCCTGCCGTTACTACATATTGTAAAAAGCATTTTATTAAATTCAGCTTTTAGACCGAGTGCTTAAAGATGAGCATTAAAGCAAGGCAATTTTCATAACGAAAAGTAATCAACATTGAGTTTCTTAACGCTTTTTAAACAACGGTGAAACTATTATTGAAAAAGCTAAAACTCAATGCTACGCAAAATTAAACAGCCAAAAAGCCGGATATCTAATTTTATTGATAACTTTTCTGAAAATTGCGACGGCGGCGGTTAAAATCTTTTAAATCTAAAAAGCGACCTACCCCCCCTCCGACCCCCTTAGCAAATGGGAAGAAACGCAAAAGCAAAAAACTTTTAATTAAGGAAAAATGTCTAAGAAAATTATGAATTTTGAGTTAAAGAAGAAACTCCATGAAAGATACGTCGAATTAAAGAAATTCGATAAAAACATTACACTTACAAATCTTTTTCAAAAAGGCTTTAATCAGGCTATTAAAGATATTGAAGAAGAACTATCGGAATTTAAAAAATCTTTTGACCACAAAAACGACCACAGTCAAAAAAATTAATTATTTCAAAACTACTGCAAAGTCTTGATTTGTATGGTGAGCCGCGCGGGGGTCGAACCCACGACCACCTGATTAAAAGTCAGGTGCTCTACCAGCTGAGCTAGCGGCTCTCAATAGCAAGATTTAATATAGTAATATAAATAAACTCGTAAGTCAAGATATTTTATGTTATTTCTTTAATGCCGTAAAGTTCTGTATAGTTTGCCATAAACTATAATATATCGGATTGGCAAAAAAAATAATTAAAATATTCTATAATTTAACCCTGATGCAGCGAAGATACCTAAAGCAACTATTACAATAACGCTAACTATAACAACTATCCAAGTGATTTTTGTTGCCTGTTTTTCATCCATAATAAAACCCCCCTTTTTCCAATATAATATGAGTTAAATAAATATAAACAAACGACTTTTAATTATGCAATAAATTTTATAATTTTTCAAGATATTTATATACGTTAATCGCAGCAGTCTTTCCGCTCAAAGCGGAACGGGGAACTGATGAACCGCCTAAAACTGCGTCTCCTGCCGCAAATACCCCGTTAATACCGGTCATATGATTATCGTTGTTTATGCCGATTAAACCTTTAGTTTGTCCGCAAATAATTGTATTTTCTTTACAAAATTCGCTATAAATTTTTGGCGGATTTACAAATAGTATTTCATCGGCGTCAAGTTCATAAGCATCATTATAATCAGGATTAAAACCATAATAAGATGTGCTGCCTATTCTGTTCAGATGCAATTTTATAATTTTGTTTGATTTAATATCTAAAGAATCCATGATATAGTTATCAGATTCAAACATAAAAAATTTAATTCCTATATTGAAATCTTTAATAATCTGTTTATCCCATGTCGGAACATTTTTGAAATCTTTAGGAAATACCAGATAGACATCCTTAGCGCCTATCTTTTTTAATTTTATTGCAAGACTGATTCCTAAATTGCCGTATCCTATGATAGCAACCGTTTTGTCTTTCATTGACTGCAAATTTTTATCGTTTACAAATTGATTTACGGCATCATCTTTCATTTCATTAAAAGTTCCATTTTCGGAATATACCATTAAATCGTTATCTGTATATACACCTACGGCGACAATCACGGCTGAATATTTTTCTTTAAGCGTCTGCACGTCCAGAACTCTCTGCTCAGTCAGATAATTGATATTAGAAGGCGATTTTAATCTAATTTCTTTATCTATAATTTTTTCATGTATATTTGATATAGGCAGCGAATTTCTTGAAAGACCTCCAAGCAATTTTTTAGCTTCATAAACATCTACGTCAATTCCCCATTTGCCAAGTAATATTGCTGCAGATAACCCTGCCGGACCTGAACCTACAACAGCTACTTTATGTTTTGATTCTTTATATTTTAATTCATTAAAATATCCAGATTTAAATAACGTCTCGCATAACCCGTGCATAACCTTGGCAGATTTTGCGCCTGACCCGCCGACAGAATCAAAATCGCTGTTATAATCCGGATTAACAATTGACAGCGCATATTCTAAATTGCCCTTATAGTCATAATTTACATTAAAATTGACTGCAGTTTTCTCTTTGAAAGAACTCATAGGGCAGACTTCAGAGCAAATTACATCGGTCTCATTAGGGCATCTTGAAAATTTCGACACCATATTTGAAACAAACATTAAACGGACAGAATCATTTAATTGCATATTCGACCTCATTTACATGCAATACATGCAAATAAAACAGTATAAAAATAATTATAAGCGGCTATATCTCCGCAGATTAATTATACATATATTGTTTTATTATACATATATAATTTATACATATATAATTTTAATTATTTCAATATGCCATTATTTTATTTTCAATCAACAAATAAGTCAAGATAAAATATAATTAAAACTAAAAAGCCGTAAATTCCTCGACCATACGGTCATAGAAACTCACGGCTTTATAATAGTAAAATTCAATATTAAAGCATTAACATATAACATGCAACGAACAACTTATGCTTAACATTGCTTAACACTGAATGCTAAACATTGGTTGGACGGAATGCAAAATATTTAATATATTTAATATATTTAATATTGAATATCATCGACATTATTAAAATGCAAATACTACCACTTCTGACATTTAATATTTAAAGTTTAAATCAACCCCACTTTTGTTTGTTAATATGAGCGACTATTTCCGCTTTTGACATTTGTCTTAATTCATATGCCGATTTCTTAGCTTTTTGGAATATACTAACGCAATTCGGGTCGAGATTGTCAACTATTCCTTCTTCTGAAATTGCAATAATTTTTGTTAGCATATGAGCTAAATCCATATGTAATTGATTGGTTTTTCTTGAACGCTCGATAATTTGCTCAACATCCGGAGCAATTTTTTCAAATTTTTCTTTCGGTGCTCCGCATTTGGGACAAATATCAGGAGCAGAATCACCGTCATGAATATAACCGCATACTGTGCATTTCCATTTCATAATACAATACCTCC
Source organism: bacterium (assembly GCA_021822625.1). Classification (GTDB taxonomy): domain Bacteria; phylum SZUA-79; class SZUA-79; order Acidulodesulfobacterales; family Acidulodesulfobacteraceae; genus Acididesulfobacter. The sequence goes on from JAKAQK010000029.1 coordinate 3,533, forward strand.
ATAATTTAATTTTAATTTAGTTTTAAGTTAATTTTCATTTATTTTTTGTTGATTTTATTAATTTTATCAAGCAGTTAAAAACAAACTTTTGCGGCAGAACTTATAAACACTTATAAACTTATATAAGCGAACTTATCTATTTTATATATGTTTATATATGAACTTATGAACTTATATAAATGAATTTATCTATTTTATATATGAACTTATATATATTAAGTTATATATATTATATATTTAACATTTATTATTACATTAAAATTCGCCATACCTCATATATTAATAACATATCACAAAAATAAATAAATTCAAATAAATAGAATAATAATTATTAATTAATATTATTTATCGTTAATAGTTAAGATAATATCATAAACAGTTTTAATTGACAAGTCTTATTTTTGTAAATATAATAAACGACAATAAAATATAGCAATATATAAACATTGCAGCAGTATATAAACATTATAGAACGTCGCTCGCATCAATAGCATTAATATAATTAATATAGACATGCTCCTAATATACGCAAAACTAAATATCATACAATATATAATACAATGAATATAATATAATGAATTAATACAAGCAAAATTAAAATAATTCAAAAATATAAAAAACTAATGAATTCTGATATCAAATTTAATATATATCTAATCGGAGAAAGAAATTTTTTTTCTTCGGAACAAGAATATCTTGACAAACTTAAAATATGCTTCGACAACGGTATAAAAGCATTTCAGTTAAGGCAGAAGGATTTAACTGTCCGTCAAATTATCCATCTCGGAGAAAAAATAAAAAAAATTATCGAACAATATGAAGATATTTCTTTTTTTATAAACGATAGAATTGATATTTCTTTAGCACTTGGAGCTGACGGGGTTCATTTAAACAAAAACAGTATTCCGATAAAAGTTATAAGAGAGCGATATGAAAAAATGCTGATATTTTATTCATCGCATTCATACGAAGAAGCGCTAAATGCTCAAAAAGACGGAGCGGATGCCGTAACATTCAGTCCTATTTTTAAAACTAAAAATCTAGAGTTCGAACAAGGATTAGACGCCTTGTCGACTGTCATAAAAAATCTAACTATACCGGTTTTTGCGCTTGGCGGTATTAACGAGCAAAATATACAAGCGCTTAGAAATGTAGGAACTTCTTATGTTGCAATCCAGTCGGCAATACTTAAGGAAAAAGACGTCAAAGAAATGATAAAAATAATAAGCTGCGTATTAAATTCCGGAAATTAAATCATAAAAATAATAAGCTGCGTATTAAATTCCGGAAATTACATCATAACAATAATAAAATAGCCTGCATATTAAATTCTGGAAATTCCGCTCAAGAAGAATACAAAAATAAATTAAATATAAATTGAAATTTAGATTTATATTCGATCGGCCTCCCTTACATTTATCTTTGTTTGTTTTGCACTTGTCTTCACCCTTGTCTTTGCCCTTATCTTTCCCCTTGTCTTTGCTATTTTGACTGCTCGGTATCAAAATTGTTAAAACAAAATATATAATATAACCGATAATTCGCCAAATAAACTAATAACAAAAAATATAAAATTATGTTATAATGACAGATATTTTATTTATAAAATATTAACCGTAATTTTATAGCCCGGCATCATGGCATGGCATAATATAAAATAAGGAGAAAATTATGAATCAGATTGAATCAGCCAAACAAAATATAATCACCGGTGAAATGATATTTGTCGCAGACAAAGAAGATGCACAGCCTGAAAAAATCATGCTCGATATAGCAAACGGACACACTGTTATTCTAAAAAATAAAGTACATGATATAAAGCCTTTGGCTATTGGAAAAGACTTATCCACCAAGGTAAATTCCAACATAGGTTCTTCCGGCGATATTTGCAGCATTGACGAAGAATTAGAAAAACTGTTTGTTTCTATAAATAACGGAGCAGACGCCGTAATGGATTTATCAACCGGAGGAAATATAACGGAATTCAGAGAAAAAATACTTAAAAACTCCACCATTCCGCTTGGAACGGTACCTCTTTATGAAGCATTCCAGTATCTCATGGACAAAAATGAACCTATTGAAAAATTTGACCCTGAAATATTATTTGAAGTTATTGAAAGACAATGCGAAGAAGGCGTTGATTTCATCACGGTACATTGCGGATTAACATTGGAAGCAATAAAAAGAATGAATGAACAGTCAAGAATCCTTGGCATAGTTTCAAGAGGCGGTTCGTTAATAGCTACATGGATGATAAAAAATAACAGGGAAAATCCTTTATACGAACAATATGACCGTCTTGTTAAAATAGCAAAGAAAAATGACGTGGTATTAAGCCTTGGGGACGGATTAAGACCCGGAAGCATAGCCGATGCCACAGACAGGGCACAGATAACAGAACTTGTAACGCTTGGAGAACTTGCAAAGAAAGCGTTGGAAGAAGATGTTCAGGTCATGATTGAAGGCCCCGGTCATGTCCCGTTAAATCAGGTTGAGACAAATATAAAGCTTCAAAAAAGTTTATGCGGCGGCGCTCCTTTTTATGTTTTGGGTCCGCTCGTTACAGATATTGCTCCGGGATACGACCATATTACAAGCGCTATAGGAGGGGCTATTGCTGCAGGCGCAGGCGCAGACTTTTTATGTTATGTCACGCCGGCAGAACATTTAAGACTACCGTCTGCCGAAGATGTTAAAAATGGAGTTATAGCCGCCAAGATAGCGGCTCATGCCGGCGATATCGCTAAAGGCGTTAAAAATGCTATTCAGAAAGATATTGCAATGAGCAATTTCCGAAAAACTATGAACTGGGAAGGACAGTATAATAGCGCTTTAGACCCCGAAAAAGCCAGAGAAATGCGTTCGGCTATAGCGTTAAAAGACGATAAAGTCTGTTCTATGTGCTCTTCGTACTGCTCTATAAAACTTAACGCATCATTTAAATAAATAATGCATTATGAAATATAAAAATTATACGTATAAAATATATAAAGTATAACGCATTATGAAATATGAAATTCTATACATATCATAATAAAGTATAACGCATTATGAAATCTAAAAATTCTACGTATAAAATGAAAATGAGGAAATAATGGAACATTCCGATAAGTTAAACAGCCAACAAACAGATTCTGTCAATTTTATGGATTTTTCGGTTGAGAAAACAGGCATAGATGATAAAAATCAAAATAATGATACTCTAAATAATATTTTGCGAGCTTTTCAGGAAGAATTTAAAATTACAAATAAACTAATATATAATATTCATAATTCTTTTTTGCAGTTTAACGAAAAATTTGATTTACTCATTGAGCTGCTGGAGACGTCTAACCAAGCATATTCTCAGGTATCTTCTGCGGTAAACAACGGTAATGAACAAAATATCAACAATGCAAGCAACCATTCTCAGGTATCTTCTGCGGTAAACAACGGTAATGAACAAAATATCAACAATGCAAGCAACCGGAATTTGGAAATTTTAAACTGTATTTTATTTGACAAAAATGACTTGAAAATTAGCGGTTCGTTTAAATTCCTAAAAACTGATTCGAAATATATTTTAAAACCGATTAAAAATATTAATTCACTGGCAATATCCGATTTTATAGGCATTGACGATATTATAAAAGAAGTATTTAAAAATACCTTCAAGTTTGCCTCTGGAAAGCCTGCCAACAATGTTCTGCTTTGGGGCGACAGAGGCACCGGAAAATCGTCGCTTATAAGAGCTATAACAAAATCATTCAATGACGAACCGTATATTAATAAAATAAAATTTATAGAGATTGTAGAAGACACTGCGGAATTAATTTATGAGCTTATAAGCATGGTAAAAAATGAGCCGTACAGATTTATTTTATTTTTTGACGATATTGCCTTTGACGCTGATTCTTTATTTTATAAAAAACTAAAATCAATTCTTGACGGCGGTTTAGATGAACTTCCGGAAAATATCATTATTTATGCAACTTCCAATAAAAGGCACCTGACTACGGAAAAATTTTCATCGTCAAATAATATTGAAAATTTCATACATCCCGAACAAGAGTATGAAGAGGGTCTGTCTTTAAGCGACAGATTTGGTCTGAGTTTCGGTCTTTACAGTTTTGACCAGGAAACTTATCTGCGTATTGTAGAAATGTATTTAAAACAGTATGAACTTGGCATTTCTGCCCTTAATCTAAATCAAATAAGAAAAGAAGCTATAAATTTTGCAGCGATTAAAGGTTCGCGCTCAGGAAGGACTGCAAAGCAATTTGCAATAAGTTTATTAAAAGATAATTAACAAAAATTTTATAATGCTGTTATACTATATATAATATATATAATACTTGTAATACTGCTATTTATAATATCAATCTATTATATATTTTATCTATTATTATATATATTATATTATACTATATATAATACTTGTAATACTGCTAGTTATAATATGCAATCTTTATATATTTATATTACCTATATCTGTTATCGATTATATCTATTATCTATTATATATTTATATATTTTATCTATTATTATATATATTATAATATAATATATATAGTTCTTTCATATTTTTAATACTATAATAAAATTATTAAGGAATAATTACTATGCTAATAACGATTTTGCTATATATTTATCTTATATGTTTATCCGCTTTTTTCGGTTCTAGCATTTTTATCGGATATTTTACTGCTCCTTTCATCTTTAAAACAATAAAATCAAGGGATGAAGCAGGAAATATAGTAGGTTCTCTCTTGCATAAATTCTCGGTATTAGGATTTATTATTTTGCCGGTAATGATATTATCCGGATATTTCGTCTATATAAACGGCTACAGTAATATTTTTATCATGCTTGAACCCTTTGTTATTCTCATTTTGACTATATTTTCCGAAAATTTTATTTCCAAAAAGATGAACAATCTAAAAAAACAGATGATTTCAATTACCGTTACGGCAAAAGACGACCCGAGAAGAAAAGAATTTAATGCCCTTCATAAATGGTCCGTAAAATTGTTTGTTGTAAATGAATTGCTATGTCTGCCATTATTTTATATAATATTTATCAGATAGTAATTTAATAAGTTATCATATATAATCTATAATATGTAATTTTTTATTTAATTATTTAATTATTTAATTGCTATATTATTAAATTATTTAATTATTTAATTGCTATATTATTAAATTATTAATATAAACATTTCTATGACCGTCAACTGCGGACAGAAAAGGCGAACTGAAACTGCACGCACAAGCTTAACATACCTGTATACTATAAACATATAAAAAAATATGCCGATGCGCACATATAATTTATAATTAAATTATATAAAAAATTAAATAAAAATTAAATAAAAATAAATTTTTAATGGAAAACAATACGACGGAAGAAAGACTAATAGTAACCTTAAAAGAAGAGGCTTCTTTTTTTAAGACAATTTCGGAAAGTTCAGCAATAGGCGTCCATATATGCGATACTGATGGCTTTATATACGTCAATAAAACATTTGAAGAAACATTGGGATATTCATTAAACGAACTTAAAGAGAAGCATATAAAAATATGGGATATAGTTCATGACGCAAAAATCAAAGAAGACATAAAACATATTATTGAACGAAGGGTAAAAGGCGAAGCATTTCCGTTTAGCTGGTCGAATATAGCCATGACTGCAAAAAATAACGAGATAAAATATATACGCACTTCTGCAAATACTATTTTCTATAAAAATAAATTTGTTTGTCTCGCTATAATGGTCGATATTACAAAAGAATATCTTCAGGAAGAACATATAAAAGATCTGACCATGATGTATTTTACACTGAGCCAGATTAATCAGATTATAGTGAGAACTAATAACGAAACCGCATTGCTCAAAGATATATGCGATATTCTTGTCAGTGAAATAGGCTATGACACGGCATGGTTCGGATACAAAGACTCTTCGGATATTATTAAACCGGAATACTGCAAAAGCAATCATAAAGATTGCGACGGAAAATTAGAATTGAATTTAAGCAGTTCAACTAATACTTCAAGCAATACTAAAGCTCAAATTTCATGCGCTTTACCTTTACTGCAAAAAGATGTTTACGTCTGCAACGATATGCTTCCGGACTGCCCGAAACTGAATCTTTGCAAAAAATTTCTTGGCATTACGGCTGACGAACAATTTTCTATAGCCAATATACCGCTTATAAAGAAAGGTGAGTTATATGGGGAAATAACACTATGTATTGCCAAACAAAATTTCTTTAGCGAAGGCGTTGTTAAACTGTTAAGAGAAATAATGGGCGATATATCTTTTGCCATCGACAAAATCGAAGAAAACAAATTTAGTTATATTTTTTCAAACGGATTAGAAAACTCGACGGACTGGGTAATAATAACCGACGATAAAGCAAACATCACTTTCATAAACAGGGCTGCGGAAACTATATCCGGTTACAGAAAAGAAGAGGTAATAGGTAAAAATCCCGGTATTTTTAAATCCGGTCTGCACGACGAACAATTTTACAAACTTTTATGGGATACGATTAAAAATGGTCAACCTTATAACACGGTTATAATAAACAGGGCCAAAAATGGAGAATTGGTTTATTTGGACGATACTATAATTCCGGTTAAATTCAACGAAAAAATTACGAATTATATAGCAATAGGCAGAAATATAACAAAAGAAAAAGAATATCAGAGCATGCTTTTTGAAGCAACTTCTTTAGATGCGGTAACAAAACTTCCGAACATTAATCTTTTTTTTGAAAAATTGGATGCTATGCTTTTAACGGCAAAACGCGACAGCATAATATGTGTTGTTATAATCGGATTAAGGGAATATTCAAAAATTAACAGCATTTACGGTTATTCTGCAGGCGATAAATTATTGAAGGAAATTGCGTCTGCCCTGCGCGATGTTCTTAAAGAAACAGATTTAATAGGCAAACTGAAAGGTGATAATTTTATAATAACCTTAAGGAACGTAAGACTTAAAGAAGACGTATTTACGGTAATACAAAAGATTAAAGAAACTTTTAATAAAACCTTTAATATATCGGACGATACTAAAGTAGATATATTTTACAATATAGGCATAAGCTTATATCCTGAAGACGGAAGCGATTCCAAAACGCTCATTTCAAAAGCGCAAATAAGTCTTTCTAACGCCAAGGAAATAGGAGAAAACGCCGTAAGTTTTTATAATTCCGATTTAGAAAAAAATATAATAAAAAGCCTTACTTTTAAAAGGGAACTGCAGGAAGCTTTAAAAAATAAAGAATTAGTGATTTATTTTCAACCCTATTATAATACTAAAACCGGTAAGCTTGCAGGTATGGAAGCCCTGCTGCGGTGGATTAAAAACGGTAATGTAATACCCCCTTCGGAATTTATACCTGAACTTGAAAAAACTGCGCTCATATTAGACGTTGAAGATTGGCTTGTTGAAGAAACAGTTAAAAAATTAAGAACATGGAAGGATTCCAATTTAAATATAGCGCCTGTTTCTATTAATATATCCTCTTTAACGTTTGAGAAAAAAAATTTAGATAAATTAATACAAAAAAATCTTGATAAATATAACATCAACTCTTCGTTCATAAATGTTGAATTAATTGAAAGAGTATTTTTGAAAGAATCCAATTACGATACATTGAACGCCCTTCGCGAAATGGGTATTAAAATATCGATAGACGACTTCGGAACGGGCTATTCGTCTTTGTCATACCTTAGATATCTCCCAATTGATATTATCAAAATAGATATTTCGTTTATCAGAAATCTGCAGAACAGCGATAAAGATTTTGCTATAATAGACGCTATCATATTTCTTGCCGACAAATTAGATATTCAAACAGTTGCAGAAGGCGTTGAAACGGAAGCGCAGCTTAATATTTTAAAACTTCTAGGATGCGGGAGCATACAGGGATTCTTATTTTCAAAACCGCTGCCGGAAGAGGAATTAGTTAAATTACTAGTTTAAATATTATATACTATGAAATGAACTGTCAACTACCTGCCGATAAATCCGTAGCTTGTAAAAGCCGGTTGATAAGGGATATAAAATGATAATGCATGCCATAATAACAATAAAGAAAGATTTTAATTAAAAATAATACAATAAATAACATAAAATAGATGATATACTGTAAACTGCCGGACAGACCTCAGAATAAACTTGCCCATTATACGACGATTGCCGTTATTGCAATTTCAACAGTCATCGTTATATTAATGACCTCATTTGTATTTTTTAACGGCGCGCGCGTTGCGGAAAAAATAGCTAAAATTGAAAAGTATGAACGTATTCAGCAATTTCTTAACGATACTTTAATTAATCTTCTAAATGTCGAAACCGGACAGAGAGGATTTTTATTAACCGGAAAGTCTATGTATCTTGCTCCATATTTAACCGGCAAAGCCGATGTTAAAAAAGATTTGAAGCAGTTAAAAATTTTGCTGCCAAAGAAATATTCCAAAGACTATAAAAAAATCAAATTGCTGACGGCTAAAAAATTTAACGAACTTAGGACGACAATTGCACTAAGAAAACAAAATAAATTTAATTCTGCCCTGGCTCTTGTGAAAACGAACAAAGGAATAAAGGATATGAACAAATTGAGGTCATACATATCCGTTTTAAAATCATCTTATAAAAAACGAGCTCAAAAAGCGCACATCTGGGTGCTTAAGAAATCAGACTATATTAAAATAGCTCTTCCAAGCGTTATATTCGGATATCTTTTAATTTTGCTCTTTGTTTACATCTTATTATACAGAAATTCAAAAAAAATAACAAAATATGAAGAAAATTTAAAACGGGCAGCTGTTGATTTGGAAACATCTTATGAAAATGAAAAAACTGCTAAATTATTTTATCTTGCAATATCACAGATTAATAATCTAATCCCAAAATCTCTAAATTACGGTGAATTTTTCACGGATGTGGCAGGTCTATTTTCTAAAGATATAGGAATAGACGGCATCTGCGTTTTTAAAGATGACAAACCTTATGCAAAATTAATTGCAAGCGCAGGAGTAAAAAATATAAAAGAATTTGCTGAAGACCTGAAAGTGACTTCCGATGAAAATATGCCGGAAGGACGCGGTATTTACGGAAAAGCGCTGAGGAGTGCAGAGGTTATATATTCAAATGATTTTACGGCAGATAACGCGTCTGCGCCATGGCAGCAAAAATTAAAAAAATTTAATTTTTTATCATTAGCGGCAATGCCGATAAAAATTAACGATAAACCATTCGGAGCATTAGTTATATGCATCAGCCAAAAGGATTATTTCGACAGCGAAAAAATAAAATTTTTAAAAGAAATTTCGTCAATATTATCGTATGCGGTTGAGTATTTAGAAAACCGCAATAATCTTATTCAGGAAAGAGATTTATCAAATATATTAATAGAAAACATCCATTCCGGCATTGCTATTTATGACGAAGATAAATTTCTATACGTTAACTCTACTCTGCTTCATTTGTTCCATTATACTAAAGAAGATTTTTTAAATTTAAACGTAACAAACTTTTTCAGTATAAACGAAGACCAGCTATATTACAAAAATTCTTCTATATTTAAAATGTATCATAACAGCGAAATGTCATCAAGATTCATTTATAAATATTCCTATATTGACTCCGGCAATAACGACACAGGTAACGACAAAGACAAAGATAAAGATAAAAATAACGGCAAGAATAATGATAAAGATAAAAATAGCGGCAAAGATAAAAATAAAGATAATATCAATAATGTTCGTTACATAGATTTATTCAGAACAGTAATAACTTACAACGGCAAACAAACCGGACTCGCCATATTTTCAGATGTTACCGATCAGATTTTAAGAGAACAAAATATCTTGGTCGAAAGGGAAACATATAAAGAACTTGCCGAAATAGATGCTTTGACGGGAGCCGGAAATCGTCGTTCTTTCGATTCTAAGCTAACTGAAATGTTAAATACAGCCAATAGATATAACCGGCCTTTAGCGCTTATAATGTTCGACATAGACAAATTTAAAGACATAAATGATACATATGGTCATGAAATCGGAGATTCTATCTTAAAAGATTTATCACGCTTAATTAAACAAAATTTACGAACAACCGACTTTTTTGCCCGTTACGGCGGAGAAGAATTTATGCTTATAGCCCCTGAAACAGCTCTTGCTACCGCAAGAGAACTTGCGGATAGATTAAGAATAAAAATAGCGGGGTATGATTTTAATATAGGACAAGTATGTAACGTGCAGTTTCGGAATCACCGAAATAATAAAAGATGATACAAACCAGAGCATTGTTTTTAGGGTGGAAAATGCATTATATGATGCCAAACGAAGCGGAAGAAACAAAGTATGTTTAGGTTGACGCATGCTCCGGCCTTCCTGCTGATAAAGAAATTGCCGATACGGATACTTTTTTATAGTTATTATTATAAAAATTATGGTTTATTTTTATAAAATATAATCAACGTTCAAACGCCGGCGAAGTAAATATAATTTTTATACAATTTTTATACAAAATTAGCACTTTCTTAAATTTTTGGCAAGATAGTTTTTACTGTTAGATAGAGATATAAAAGGCTAAAACGGTTTATTTTTAAATGGTCGGGATGACACGATTTGAACGTGCGACCCCCTGCTCCCAAAGCAGGTGCGCTACCAGCTGCGCCACATCCCGATATTATAATATTACTGAGGCTATCTATTCTTGATATTATACTAAATATATCGACAACCTTAATATATTTTCGAACATACTATCTAAACATATTTTTTGTACGGCTTATATGATTATTAAATATAAAGTATATAATAATACATTAGTCCAAGTCAATATATAAAATAGCTGCCAACTCTCTATTTAATATATCTTTATATATCAATATATAAATATAATATATATTAAAATATAGTGAACATTGCTGCTTTATATTTTACATACAGGCATGCAAAATAACAATAAGCATAAATTAAATACAATATATATCATAACATAGCATACATAAGATACAATATATTATATTATATATAATATACAATATTTAATACATTACCCTATAATTATGAATCTGCTCCTTTTTTATTCATAAGCCAATAAACTATCCCTAAAATTAAAATTAATAATCCGAGAATAGCCACTTCATGTAACTTACGCGGAGCGAGCGAAAATATTAAAATTTTTCTTAACAGCGCCGCCATAGCAAGACCTATGAAAGCGCTAAGCGCAAATTTTTTACCCTGAAGCTTTTTTACTTCTTCTTCTAAAAGTTCTCTAATCGCCCATATGATTAACATTGCTCCCAATATATCAACTACTGTCGTTTCAAATGGCAATCCGCTCATCGCAAATCTATATATTTCAAAAAAGAACAGTATAAAAACCATTGCAGTTGAAAGCATTAATGTTAGAACTAAAAATAAATCAAGCACATAAGAAAACTTAGAACTTAATTTTATTATTTTAGATTCAAATTTTGTAGCTGCAATATATAATTTTCCTTCATCTATATACGAACTTATAATTATATCCAAATTTATATCGAGTATTTTGTTTACTGATTCTATCAAAGAATCTTTTTTGTCGCTGTCTTTAAAATTTTTTAATATTATTGAGTGCATATAGTTCCTTATATAATTCATCGTTGCGCTGACATAATGCGACGGTAGTTTTATATCCTGATGTACTTCGCCTATCCTTTTAAGTCTTCGTAAGTAATCATTATTATATTCGCCTGAAAACATATTTAAAAACCAGAATTTAAGTTTATCCTGATGTCTATTTCTAATTTCTTCATTCGGTAAGAATTTACTGAAATCGTCAAAATTTGCAATATAAGAATATACACCGGCAATAAATTCCTTTGCATTTGCTTCCATAATACTTTTTAGGAATTTCAAATTTTCTACGTCTTTATCGTTAAATGCATATATTAACTTTATTTTATGTAATGTATCCATAAGAATCGTTTTATGAAATTTTATATTAAGTTAAATAAGCGCAATAATTAATTATTAAAAAATGTAAAACTATTAATTATGATAATCGGTTAAAAGTGTAAGACCAATTTAAAAATTTAATAGTTAAATATTTCATATGTTAAAAATCTATTATGAATTATTATAATATGTTACAACAATAATACAGATATGATATGTTAAAAATCTATTATGAATTATTATAATATTTTACAACAATAATACAGATATAAATTAAACATAAATACTTGACTAAAAATTATTACTGTTATAAAATTACCATATTATAATATAATTGTCCATAGATATATTTAAAGACAACCCTATATAAAAACATAGAAAACATAATATATAAACGTAATTATATTGTATATATACAATTGTTATATAAATTATATAAATGTTATAATAATATATATCACACCATAGGAATAATTGCATATGGGGCTGCTAGCTCAATTGGTAGAGCAACTGACTCTTAATCAGTAGGTCGCCGGTTCGATCCCGGCGCAGCCCACCAGTATTTAAAAGCCTTTCATAATTTATTGATTTTCTCTTTACTATCTACTGCAACGATTTTACAACGCTCGTCTAAAATATTAACGTCATCTTTTATATACCGGACAGCTTGAAGAATTTTATCGAATTAAAGCTAATGAACGCTTTATTGAAAGTAAGAAACCGCCTAATGTTCGTAGTAATAAAATTTGGAGTAAAGCTTTTTTATTAAAAATATAAAAAAATATAAAAATCAATCCGAAATGGCTAAGGCCTTAAGTGTTTCGCGACAAAGAATTTCTGCTATGAAAAAGAAGTTAAATATACAGAAATTTCTGTAAACTTGATAATCTTTCCGTATAGTGCTATATTTATTTTATAGAGTTATTAATTTTAAACAGGGGTTTACGATGTCGGGTAGAGATTTAATAATCGACGAAGTTGACAAATTACCGGAAGAACTTTTTCCCGAACTATTGGATTTTATTAAATTTTTAGAAGTTAAAGAAGAAAATACGATTCACTCTTCGCAGGTTCTTTCCGAAAGAATTTTTGAAAAGATATGGGATAACACCGAGGATGCCGCATATGACGCCTTATAAAAAGGGCGATATAATTCTCGTTCCCTTTCCTTTTAGCGATCAAACATTTTCTAAAAAAGACCCGCGGTCGTAATAAGTTCCGATGTTTATAACAGCCGTTATTTAGATATAATTATAATGGCAGTTACAAGCAATATCCAAAATCCTCTTAGAATCGGAGAGTGTTTTATCGTAGATTACGCTTCTGCCGGACTCCTAAAGCCTTCGGTTATTAAATCCGCTATATCTTCGATAGATAAATCCTTGATTTTGAAAAAATTAGGGGCATTGTCGTCCGGCGATTTAGATTTGTTAGATAAAGCGTTAAAAGAATTACTATCCTTATAATCATTTTTTATAAAAAATCCTTTCATATTTGCGTTTTAAGGTATAATTATTTTTATATCCGATAATGCTCCCGCAAGAGTTAATGCTTATGTAAATAAAAAATTGTATAAGAAAAAGATTTTAATATGCGATTACTTTAATAAATGTTATATTATAGCACGTCTTTTAAATTTGCGGTAAAATTAAATATCACGTATACTTGCTAACTTATAGTACTCAACAACTCTTTTCTTTTATTATTATATTTTCCACTCACGCTATTATTTTCTTTAAATAAAGTTTGATAAAAAATTTTAGGATATTTATTTTTCAGTATATCGTATTTATCGAAAATTTTTATTTCATCAAACATATACCATTCTTCCAAAATTTTTACATACTTGGAGTTATCGTTTTCAAAATTTACAGGATCAGTTATAAAATTAAATTTATCGATAATCTAAACCTAAAAAATCATACAATTTACTTCATCAACGGTAAATCATCTTCTAATTAATATAATATAATTATTTTTTCCTTAAATGGAATATAATTTCTGAATATGGAGCCTTATCTTTTTCTGTTCTGTTGAGAACGAGTCTTTTGAATCTATTGACTATAGCCATACCGGATTTATCGGCTATTTCAGGGTAGAGGTTATATTTGTCGTTTGCCACAAGAAATACATTAAAGTCGTTAATTAAGAACCTTTTGCAATTATTTAATACGGCGGTAATCCCTTGCACATAACTTTCCCTTGCTTCTCTGCCCTGCCCTTTAATTAACGGACCTATCTCAAGATTATCGTTCCTTTTAAATCCAAAAGATCGTAGGAATATGCATGCTGCTCGTGATAATTGATAAGACCGACATAAGGCGGGGATGAAAAAATACCGGCAATTTTCTTCCCTTTTATTATATTTGCGAATTCGGCATGTTTTAATTCAAGTTCTGCAAGAATATCGATATTCCTGCTATCGCCGACTAAACATTTTTGATATGTATTTGTCCGCAATTTATCAAATTCTGAAATTCTTTTTAAAGTATCTTTCGTATATCTATCCCACCATCCGGTTATGGAAAATAGCGGCTTGCAAATTTTACCATGTTTTTTACAATAATATGTCGAAATAACTGGGTTGATAAGCGTAGCTAAGTCGGAATGGGTCGTAGCTCTGCAAGACCTGACAGTACGACTTAGTATAATACTCAAAATTATTTTAGTATATTTATTTTGAACCGTTTTTATTTGTTCAAATACAAAATATATTTCATCTTTTACAGCCTTTAAAAACCATTTATCTAAAAAGTTATCTCGGCCTGTTTTTATATCTATATT
>JAKAQK010000030.1 GCA_021822625.1 bacterium
TGAAGCTAACGTTAAAAATAATATAAAAAATAATGTTAAAAACAGCGATAAAAAAAAGTTTGGTTTTTTTAAAAAATCTTTATTCGTAAAACATATAGACTCAGGTTCATGCGGAGCATGCGAATCGGAGATTACGGCATTAAATAATCCGTATTATAATATGCACAGATTAGGAATATTTATAACGCCGAGCCCCAGATTTGCAGATGTATTATTGCTGACAGGCGTATTTACCGATAAAATGTCCGATATTTTTTATAATGTGCTGGATAATACTCCGAATCCGAGATTCATTCTTCTTACAGGCGTATGTCCAATTTCCGGAGGCATTTGGAGCAATTCTCATGGGTATAGCGGCGGTTCTGAAAGCCGGTTAAATAATTTGGGTTTTTTAAATAATAAAAAAAACGGCGATATTTTAAAAACTGAAAATATAATATTGGTACCCGGATGCCCGCCGAATCCATTTATGATACTTAACGCATTGCTCTCGATAAAGTCCGGCGACTTTGCAAGTTAAGAAATGTAATAGATAATAATATATGAAGCGTGTTATATTCAAAATTGCCGTTAGAAATTTCAAAACTGAATTAAACATGGGAATAACGATAGAAAAGTTGGAAAGGAAAGGCGTTAAATAAAAATTAAAAATAATTGTAACTAAAAAACAACAATAAGAAATAATTAACAATAATAATAAACAATAAAGTAATAAAAAAAGACGGGAAAGATAAAATAATAATATGGGTAATTTTGCGGTTCATCAGGCGGCGTATACCAATTTTTACTATTTGTTTATGATTTTTTCGATAAGCGGAATCGCTGTTTCATTTTCAGGCATGATTTTTAAAAAATTTAATAAAGCTTATATTGCAGGCAATATTTTTTATATGGCCGCATCTCTTTTTGCAGTGATTTCAGCCCTGTCTTTTTTTATTAAGCCTGCACATAATTTCCTTAATCTGTTTAAATTTAATTTTAATTATGCCGGCGGCAGCGTGCTATTCAGCATAGGCAGATATTTTCCGGCAGGCAATATACTGATGAGATTAGATTCGCTGAGCGCTTTTTTTATTTTATTTTCTTTTAGCGTATTTTTTTATATTTCTTTATATCAGATAAAATATATTGAAAGATTTAAAGAAAAAATTAATTCGTCAAGCTTTACTTTTTTATTTGGGATTATGCTTATAAGCGTTTATTTTACCCTCCTTTCATTTAATGCCTTTATTTTCATGATAAGCTGGGAAGTAATGGCTGTATCTTCTTATTTACTGGTGTTAGGCAAACATTATATTAAAGGAACCGTTAAAGCCGGTTTTTTGATGTCGACGATTATGGAATTCGGCGGTATGCTAATAATCGCCGCCGTTATGCTTTTATATGTACATTCCGGAAGCTTTAATCTATTCAGCATGAAAGAAATTATTATTTCTCCGGAGCTTAAAGATGTTATATTCCTATTATTTTTATTTGGTTTCGGAGCAAAAATAGGTATAGTGCCGCTGCACATCTGGCTTCCGGAAGCGCATCCGGCCTCATTATCTGGAGTTTCAGCAATTTTAAGCGGCGTTTTAACGTCTGCCGGCGTTTACGGGGTTTTGAGATTCGGTCTGTATGTGCTGCATCCGGTAAACACGGCATTATTTTTAGGAACCGTAACTATCGTTATAGCTGTATTGACTATGTTTTTCGGGGTAGTGTATATGGCTCAAACCCATGATTTCAAAGTTTTATTGTCGTATTCAACCGTTGAGAATATGGGTCTTATTCTGACGGGCATCGGAGCATCTTTATATTACAGGTATTTTAATCTTGAAGGTCTTGCCGCCCTTGCTCTTCTGGCATCTTTATACGCATTGATAAATCATGCTTTTTTTAAAAGCCTTCTTTTTATGAGTGCAGGAAATATCGAATATGAAACGGATAGTCACGATATGGACAAATTCGGCGGTCTGCTGCAAACTATGCGATTAACCGGAATTTTAGCGTTTGTAGGGGTATTGTCGGCAGCGGCTATGCCTCCTTTAAACGGATTTGTTTCAGAATGGCTTAATCTGGAAGTGGTTTTTTTAGGTTTTAATATACATAGTATTTTGCCAAGAATAGTGCTGTTTTCGGCAGGTGCGGTTTTAGCGCTCAGCGCTGCAATAGCGATAGCTAACTATGTGAAACTCTACGGCATAACGTTCCTAAGTTCCGCAAGATCGAAAAGGGCGATGAAAGCTAGGGAAGTTCCGTTATTAATGAACATTGCCATTTTGATTCCGGCGCTCCTCAGTATATCATTATCCGCTTTTATGTTTTTTTATACCCCTTTTATGTCTAAAGTATCAAATTTGATTTATCATATAAATATAAACGCTCAAATAATGCATAATTATATTTTTATCCCGTATTATAATACTTTTTCTGCGTCCAGTCCGGTTTATCTATTTTTTGTATCAATAATACTGCTAATTGTTTTATATATAATTTACCGTTATTTGCTTAAACCTGAAAGAAGATATGTAAAATATGCATGGACTGGAGGAACCGGAAGCTCAAATCCGCATGCGCAGATTTCTGCTTTAGGTTTTTCCAATGCAATAAGAATAATGTTTAATATTGTTTATAAATCAAGACAGAGAATTGAAACGAGAAAGATAAAAACTTTGTATGCAGATACAAATTCTGATTCCGGCACAGACGCGGATAATGCGGACAATAGAGGCTTGCACTTGCATGCCGATGCAAAAAATCCTTTTCCTTATGCCTCTTTTTACCATGATTCAAGCGGATACGGTTCTTACATATTTCCCCTGTTGGAATATTATCTTTATATGCCGGTTATAAAATTTTTTAACCGTCTAAGTACGTTGACTACTTCAAGACTGCAGAACGGTTCATTAAACATATATATATTTTATATATTTTTCGTATTTTTTGCCGCGTTGTTTATAGTAATAGTTTAGTGTTTAATATTAAAATAAATGTCCATAATTTCCTTATCGTTTAAATTTCTTTTTATATCTATAGATTTTTGTCTGACTGCAGATAAAATTTCTTTAGCTTCCGTTTCAGTTATAGCTATGCCCATTTTTTTCAATTTGAATTTAATAATAGATGTGCCGCTATGTTTTCCGGCTAACAATTTTCTTTTAAGCCCTACTTCTTCAGGCTGATACGGTTCATAATTTATCGGGTTTTTAATAATGCCGTCCGTATGAATACCTGCTTCATGATGAAAAATATTTCTGCCTAATATAGGTTTGTTTACCGGAATAGGTCTTTT
The DNA here is from genome assembly GCA_021822625.1 of bacterium. Lineage (GTDB taxonomy): Bacteria > SZUA-79 > SZUA-79 > Acidulodesulfobacterales > Acidulodesulfobacteraceae > Acididesulfobacter. Next base: position 3,275 of record JAKAQK010000030.1, read on the forward strand.
AGTGATTTTTGCTATAATTTCTGCAAGTTTTTTTATTTTTTTAAAATCAAAATTTATTTCTCTTTTTTCTATAAATTTAAAATAAGCAATAACTTCTTCTAAAGCGCAATTACCGGTTCTTTCTCCTATACCTGCAATGCTGCCGGAGACAAAGTCTGCCCCGGCTTCCAGAGCCGCTACGGAATTTCCTGTCGCCATGCCTAAATCATTATGAGCATGTATTTCAATAGCTATTTGTTTAAACTTAGACTTTATAAGTTTTATATTTTTATAGATTTCAAGCGGGTTTAAAATACCGACCGTATCGGAGTATCTGTATTTATAAGCACCTTCGCCTTCTGCAATATTTATTATTTCATAAAGATTGTCTTTCTCAGCTCTTGACGAATCTTCGCCGCCTACAGAAAATATTACTTGTTCCTTAACTAAAATGCGGCAGATATTAATTAGAGTTTTTTTAACATAATCAAAATCTTTATTTATTTTATATTGCATATGGATATCCGATATAGGAATAGAAATATGAATATAGCGCATTCCAATGTCGAGCGATGTTTTAACATCGTCTATATTAGCCCTGTTCCATGATATTACTTTTGCATTTAAACCTGAGGAGTTAATAGTTTTTACGGCATCTTTTTCTTCTCCGCCCATAATAGGAATGCCTGCTTCTATTTCATTTACGCCGATTTCATCGAGCATTTTTGCAATGATTATCTTTTCATTATATGAAAAAATAACCCCCGCAGTCTGTTCACCGTCCCTAAGGGTTGTATCATTTATCGAAAAATTGCCGTATTTTTTATCTTTTAATTTTTTCATAAGATTTTGTGCCATAAAATTATGAGCAAAGTATAGATATATATATTATATAAATATATATGACGCTAACCGATTATATTATTAAAATCAATGCCGATTGAATAAAATAGATATTTCTGTATCGACGGATTATGTGCGGCCTTCCTTATTTTGTAATTCATTATATTATATCGCATACTGCATATTATATATTAAACATAATATATACACTATTATAATATATTACATTTACACGCTATATATCGCATGATTTTAGTACGATATGCAATAATTAAAATAGCATAAAATATGCCAGCGTGCATACAGAATCTAAATGCCTTTCCCGTCTTTTACAAATAATTATAAATGTGATATTGATGTAAAATTAATCATTTAAAAATATTATGCACAATTTTTAGGCATATTATCTGCTAATTTTGTAATAATAACAGGGCATTTGATACTTGCCAATTAATTTATTAATTTTTTAAAATAATTTAACGACTCTATAAGAATAATAGTAAGGCACATCATATAAGGTATTATTTCTCTGATTTATAATCATTATTTTTGTTTGGCATGATTTATGCATTTATATAAATAACGATAATAAACAATTAATTTTAGCTCATTAAATCAATATGAATTAAGAAAAATAACTAAAGACTCAACTCAATTAAGATTAACAAACTGATTAATAAGTACAGCAGTTTTAATATGTTAATATTTAACGCATGATAAAAAATTAAAAAACTAATTATTTTTTTTGGAGGGAAACAAACATGAGACAGATTGCAATTTACGGAAAAGGCGGTATAGGAAAATCCACAACGACGCAGAACACCTTAGCTGCTTTAGCCGAGCGGGGCAAAAAAATAATGCTTGTAGGATGTGATCCTAAAGCCGATTCAACGAGGCTTTTATTAGGCGGCGCTACTCAGGAAACGGTTTTAAATTCTGTTAAGGAAGTCGGTCAGGAAAATGTTACGGAAGAAGACGTTTTCAGAATAGGATTTGGCGGAGTCAGATGCGTCGAATCAGGCGGACCGGAACCAGGCGTCGGATGCGCAGGCAGAGGCATTATTACATCTATTACGACATTAGAACAGCTTGGAGCATACGAGAAAGAACTTGATTTTGTATTTTACGATGTTTTGGGCGATGTTGTATGCGGCGGTTTCGCAATGCCTATAAGAGAAGGATATGCAAAAGAAATATATATAGTATGCAGCGGAGAACTTATGGCCTTATATGCTGCAAATAATATAGCTAAAGGTGTTTTAAAATTTGCAAATTCAGGCGGGGTTAGAGTAGGCGGACTAATTTGCAATTCAAGGAATGTTGATAATGAAAAAGATATGGTTGAAGCTTTTGCAAAGAAACTGGGTACTCAATTAATACATTTTATCCCAAGGGATAATGTTGTCCAAAGAGCTGAAATAAAAAAGAAAACTGTTATAGAACACGAAACAGGCGCAAAGCAGGCAGATGTTTACAGAGAATTGGCAAAAAAAATAGAGGAAAATGAGATGTTTGTCGTTCCTAAACCTATGGCTATGCAAGAGCTGGAAGATTTGATGATGGAATACGGTTTTATGGAAGAATACGAAAGAACTACGGAAGCCGCAGCAGCAGCCGCAGCAAAATAAATTGTTTTAATTAATTTTATTATTTTATCGGTTTTGTATTTTACCGGTTCTGCCAATGAAACGGCAGGATTACTTAAAAAAGGCAAATTATCATGAAAACAGACAATAAAGCAATTAACAGCATAAGGAATATAAAAAGAGACGGGAATAGCAATGCCTCAGATTATAATAATAGCGAGGACATCAAAAGGCATCCGTGTTTTAGCGTGGAAGCATCAAAATCTTACGGCAGAATACATTTGCCTGTTGCCAAAAGCTGCAATATTTCGTGCAATTATTGTCATAGAGATTATGATTGCCCAAATGAATCAAGACCGGGGGTTACAAGCAGGCTTTTAACCCCTGAAGAAGCGGTAGAAAGAATATATGAGGTAAAATCTCTTTATAATGAAATAAGCGTGGCTGCGGTGGCAGGTCCGGGGGATAGTCTTGCAGACCCGGATAATACGCTTAAGACATTTGAATTAGTGAGAAAAGAATTTCCTGAATTAATATTTTGTATGAGTACAAACGGTCTTAATTTAAAAGAAAATATAAACAATCTTAAAGACGCGGGTATAAAATTTATTACGGTAACATTAAATGCAACAGATGCGGCTATTGCTTCTAAAATTTATAGATTTGTTAATTATAAGGGTATTTGCTATAAAGGCAATGAAGCGGCAGAACTGCTGCTTGAAAAGCAGCTGGAAGGCATAAAGACTGCTGTTTCAGAGGGGCTTATCGTTAAAATAAATTCTGTATTAATACCTGGAGTTAACGATAAGCATATAAGAGAAATGTCTGAAAGCATTAAAAAAATGGGAGTATATCTTTTTAATGTAATGCCTATGATACCGGCAGATAAATCATTTTTTCAAAAAATAGGCGTTCCGGCTGCCACACGGCAAGATATAGCCAATGTAACAGGCGGTATAACAGGAATTAACATCATGAAGCATTGCCGGCAATGCAGATCGGATGCCGCAGGTCTGCTTGGACACGATATAAGCAGCAAGTTGAATAATAATAAGGAGAAAGATCATGATAACAGAAAATGCTGTTCAGGGGTGTAAGCTGCAGAAAAGTTTAAATTTTTCACAGGATGAAGAATTATATATAGCAACTTCCGATACTAAAGGAAAAATGGAAAATGATTATAAACCATTTGTGAATAAAATTTTGAACAGCGTTTCCTTTGTACCTGATTCGGTACTTGATCTTGGCTGCGGTCCCGGTTATATAGCGCGGAGATTTAGTGAAGTTCTTCCCAATGCTAATATTGTAGGCGTTGATATTTCGGAGATTATGATTAGTCATGCTTTAAAAAGTTCTGCTAAGATTACAGATGAAGCAAATCCATATTTTAGCAGAAGAGATATGCAGGCTGCAGGCGCGAGATTTGCAAACAATTATTATGATAATTATGATAATAAGATTAAAAACAACGTGTATGATGCAAAAGTTGCTGAACAAATGGCGGCTGCAGGCAATCTGAATGTCAATATCAATGCCTATGATTTAAACGACGGTTATTTTCATCAAAAGCTGCGGTATTTGATTGCTAACAGCGAATGTCTGCCTTTTAACGACAATTATTTTGACGTTATTATTTTAAAAGGAACATTCAAATGTCTGGAAAAAAAAGCTGAATCCCTTGAAGAAATGCACAGGACATTGAGCAGTCGCGGTGAGATATTAATATTCGAATTTAGAAAGGATATTCCTGAAGATGAGTTTTTGGTTCTAACAAAAGACATGCAGCCTCAAAAAGTTAGGTCATTAAAAAATAAATTGAATTGTTCGCCAGATTTAGCAGAATATAAATATTGTCTGTCTAAATCAAATCTGTCAAAATTCGCCGAAATAACAAGCGACGGGCTTGATTTAAAAATACGCATAATTAAATAATTTACTTGCTAAATTTTTAAATAGTCAGATAGCTAATAGTTAATTATGCAGTTAATTATTTTAATAAATAAAATAAATAGATATATCAAAAAATATAAATATATATAGTATAGATATGGAATAAATAAATAAAAAAAATAAATAAAAAAATTAATAATTAATAAATTAATAAATAAAAATTAAGCAGATATAATAAAAATTAAAAAAAACAGGAGAAAATTTTTATGAGTATTATGGACGGTTTTAGCGGAAATATTGAAGAATACATAGTAGCTCCGAGAAAATCAGGTTCAAAATGGGTACCGCATTTTTTAGTAGCTTTTGACCAGGAAAGCTGCATTTCATGCGGCAGATGCATCAAGGTTTGTCCAGGAGGAGTTTACGTCTTTGAAGACGAAGGCGATAAAATGGTGGTTAGAATTGAAAATATGGACGATTGTCTCGGAGATATGTCATGCGAAAAGGTTTGTCCTAAGAACAAGACGATGCATCTGCATAAATTTGAACCGCTGCAAAAACTGTAAGTTATGAACTGTAAAACGATGCGATGTTAATTTAGTTAATTATAACTGCATATAAGCAAGCATAAATCTATGGAGGAATTAAAATGGCTATTAATATTAAAGAAAGCGAAGAGATAGTTGAAGATGTACTGAGTATCTATCCCGAAAAACCGAGAAAAAACAGACAGGAACATATAGGCGTCAACAAAAAAGATGCCTGCGGTTCTTGCGTAGCAAAATCTAATTTAAAATCTCTGCCTGGCGTTATGACCCCTAGAGGCTGTGCATATGCCGGTTCTAAAGGTGTTGTTTGGGGTCCTGTAAAAGATGTTATTAATATCAGCCACGGTCCGATAGGATGCGGACATTACAGCTGGGGAACAAGAAGGAATTTAGCCAATGGAGTCCCGGGCGTAGAAAATTTTATGCCTTTTCAGTTTACTACCGATTTCAGGGAACGCGATATTGTTTTTGGCGGCGATAAAAAATTAGAACAGGCTATACATGAATTAAAAGGGCTTTTTCCCACTACCAAAGGATTTGTTGTGGAATCGGAATGTCCTATAGGCCTTATAGGTGATGATATTGAGGCTGTAGCTAAAAAGACGTCCGCCGACTTAAATACAACGGTAATTCCTGTAAGATGCGAGGGTTTCAGAGGCGTCAGCCAATCTTTGGGACATCATATTGCCAATGATTCAATAAGAGATTACGTTGTCGGTAGCGGCAAATTAGACGATAGTCAAAAAACTAAGTATGATGTTGCAATTTTAGGCGATTATAACATAGGCGGAGATGTATGGGCTTCAATGAAGGTTATTACTGAAATGGGTCTAAATGTAATTGCCCATTGGAGCGGCGATGGTTCAATCGAAGAGATGAGGATTACGCATGAGGTTAATTATATACTTCTTCATTGCTATCGTTCTATGAACTATATTTCAAATTACTATAACGAGAAGTACGGGATTCCGTGGATTGAATACAATTTCTTTGGTCCCACGAAAATAAAGGAAAGCATCAGGAAAATAGCCGCTTTATTTGACGAACATATACAGGAGCAGTCAGAAAAAGTGATTGAAAAGTATGAACCTAAAATGCAGGCGGTTATAGACAAATATAGACCGAGATTGGAAGGCAAAAAGGTTATGATACTTGTCGGAGGACTTAGACCGAGGCATATAGTCGGAGCATATGAAGACTTAGGAATGCAGGTTGTTTCGGCTGCTTATGAGTTCGCTCATGACGATGATTATGAAAGGACGACCAAACAGTTAGAAGACGGGGCTATTATAGCAGACGATTTAAACGAACATGAGTTCATCGAACTTGCACACAGATTAAAACCGGATTTAGTTGCATCTGGGATAAAAGAAAAATATGTTTTTCAGAAAATGGGCATACCTTTCAGACAGATGCATTCATGGGATTATTCCGGTCCTTATCATGGATATGACGGGTTTGAAATATTTGCAAAAGATATGGACCTTGCAATTAACAGTCCGTCATGGAAATTTGTAAAACCGTCATGGAAAAAATAACGAAATAAGTGTCAATAATATTCGTATATTAACTTATATATAATTGATATTTTTTAATCAATAGTTGAAAGCATCTCTGTTTGCGCATTCTGAGAAATATATTGAAGTTGTAGTTAGTAATTACAATAAGTTTTATATATTATTTGCGGCGGTAATGCCGGCATTATTTATAAATACAAATAAAATTTGAGGAGGCTATTCAAATGGCTAAGATGACTAAAGAAGAAGTCCGGCAAACTAAAGACTGGATGAAAACCGAGGAGTATAAAGAGTTAAATTTTCAAAGAAAATCCATTGTAATTAATCCTGAAAGAGCTTGCCAGCCTCTAGGAGCCGTTCTATGTTCCGCAGGATTTGAAGGAACTATGCCATTTATCCACGGTTCGCACGGCTGCGTTGCTTATTACAGAAATAATTTGTCAAGACACTTCAGAGAGCCGATTGCAGCGGTTTCCACCTCTCTTACGGAAGACGGAGCCGTGTTCGGAGGGCAGGCAAACGGGTTTGAAGGTTTTAAAAATTGTTTGAATCTTTATAAACCTAAAATGTTTGCAATATCTACGACCTGTATGACGGAGGTTATAGGCGATGATTTAGGGGCGATAGTGAATAATGCCAGAGCAAAAGGATTTTTGCCCGAAGATGTGCCTGCGCCTTATGCGAATACTCCGAGTTTTGTCGGTTCGCACATAGACGGTTACGATAATATGCTTGCCGCAATTATAGATACGTTAGGGGTTAAAAGCGAATCCGTTTCAGACGTTATAAATATTATACCCGGTTTTGATACGACTACCGGCAATATTAATGAAATAAAAAGACTTTTAACAATCATGAAGGTACCGTACCTTGTTATTGCAGATTACTCTAATACTCTAGATTCTCCGCTTAACGGCGAATATAAGCTATATAATGAGGGCGCAACCACATTAGAAGACACGAAAAATTGCGTTAATAACAAAGCGACTATTGCGCTTCAGAAATTCAGCACTAAAAAGACGCTTGCTTTATTAGCGGATAAGTTCAAACAGGAAGCAAAAGCCGTTAAAAGTCCGGTTGGGATACAATTCACGGATGAATTTCTTATGAAGGTTTCTGAAATTACCGGAAAAGAAATTCCAAAAGAAATCGAAGACGAAAGAGGCAGAGCGGTTGACTCAATGACGGATGCGCAGCAGTATATTCACGGTAAAAAATTTGCAATATTCGGCGACCCGGATATATTAACCGGACTAACGAGCTATTTGCTGGAAATGGGCGGTATTCCTAAATATGTGCTGTGTTCTAACGGTAATGAAGAATTCAAAAATGATGTTGAAGCATTGCTGAAAGAATACGGATGCGACGAAGGGGAGGTATATATAGATAAAGACCTATGGCACCTGCATTCTCTTGTAATGACCGGACCTGTCGATATGCTTATAGGACCGAGCCATGGAAAATTTGTAGCTAGAGAAGCCGGCGTTCCCCATATCAGATTAGGATATCCTATTTTTGACAGGGTTAATATACACCGTTATCCCTTTTATGCCTATTCAGGGGTAATTAATTTAACAACATGGATAGTAAATAAATTCATTGAGATTGCAGATGAAACAAGTGATGATGCTCATTTTGAGCTTTTAAGATGAAAAATTTATAAAATAAAATTTATATAGTATAAAACTTAAAAAAAGGAGGCGATTAAAATGCAGCTTAAGGTTAAAGAAGAGTTGTTTGATGAGCCGACATGCGCACACAATGTACAGAAAAAAGAAAAAAAAGCATGCAAAACAGCTGTTCCCGGTTCTTCAACCGGAGGATGCGCCCTTGACGGCGCGTATATTGTGCTTAGCCCGATACGCGACGCTTTACATGTTGTTCACGGGCCGATTAATTGCCTCGGCAACAGCTATAATCAAAGAACATCGGAATCAAAAGGCAACGAAACATTTTATATGTACGGAATGACCTCTTCAATTAATGAAAACGACTTAATTTTTGGTTCTGAAGATAAATTAAAAAAAGGAATTATTTATGCGGTAAACAAATTTAATCCGAAGGGTGTTTTTATCTATAATACCTGCGTACCTGCATTAACCGGCGAAGATATAGGCGGGGTCGCAAAAGAATTGACCGAAAAATTTAATATTCCCGTAGTTCCGGTGCAAAGTCAGGGATTTTCCGGCGGTAAAAATCTTGGGAATAAGATTGCCGGAGATGCACTCTTTGAATATGTTATAGGAAAAAAAGAACCGAATATTGATATTTTAACCGATTATAATATTAATTTAATAGGCGAATACAACATAAAAGGCGAATTGTTTTTAATTAAAAAAGCGCTTAGCGACAACGGCATTAATTTACTTTCAAATATAACAGGCAACGCAACTATGGAAGAAATAATGTATTCGCATAAAGCAGGGTTAAATGTTGTCGTATGTTCCAAGGCTTTAGTATATTTAGCAAGAAAAATGGAAGAAAAATATGGGATACCTTTTATAGAAGAATCATTTTTTGGATTGTCTTCGACGAATAATGCAATGCTGCACATAGCAGAAAGTTTTAAAGATGCTAACCTTATAGAAAAGGTTAAAAAAAATATTGAATCAAAGACTAAAATAATACGGAAAGAGATTGAACCGTATAAAAAATTTTTAACCGGTAAAAGAGTTCTATTATATACAGGCGGCGTCAAAAGCTGGTCTTTAATCTCCGCACTGAATGACCTTGGCATGAAAGTTATAGCGACGGGTGTTAAAAAAAGTACGGAAGAAGATAAAAACAGAATCAAGGAATTTGACGCAAACGGAAATATTATAATGTTAGATAACGGAAACCCTGTTAATTTGATAAAAATGATAAAAGATGAGCAAGCCGATATCCTGCTTGCAGGCGGAAGAAATCAGTATACGGCTATAAAATCTTTAATACCGTTTTTGGATGTTAATCAGGAGAGAAGTAACTCTTATACGTCTTATGAAGGCATAGTCCATCTCGGAAGGCAGATTTATCTTGAACTAAACAGTCCGGTTTATGACGTTATAAGAAAGGCAAATTAAAATTAAGTTCCGGTTGACAATAAGTTAGTTTATTTTAATAGGAACAAAATATTATGGAAAACTTAAAAAACATTGAGATAAACCCATTAAAAACAAGTTCATCGTTAGGAGCGGTCATTGTTTTTCTTGGTATTAAAAATTCAGTTGTTCTCATGCACGGGTCTCAGGGATGCGCCAGTTTTGACAAAGTCACTTTGACAAAACATTACAGAGAAAATATACCTGTTTATACGACTGCCTTAAATGAACTTGGAGCAATTTTAGGGGGAAGCGGCTATTTAAAAGCGGGGGTTAAAAATATCGTCGATAAAATTAATCCCGCTTTTATAGGTATTACATCTACAGGTTTAAGTGAGGTAAACGGCGAGGATATTCATGCGACTTTTAATGATTTAAAAAAAGAATTAAAAGAAAGCGGAAACTATAATAATTTGAGTTTGGCTTATGTCAACACTCCGGATTACGACGGAAATTTTGAAGAGGGTTATAAAAATGCTATCCTTTCATTATTGCAGACATTTTGCATAGACGATAGAGAAGGTGCGGCAGACGCTCGCAACAATGAAACAATTGATAAAAATAATATCAGAAATATTAGCGATTATAAAAATAACGATAAAGATAAAAATAAAGATAGCGGCGCTAAGGATACTGAAAATATACGCGCTAATGTGTTTTGTCCGTTTTCCTTTACCGCTATGGATTTCTTAGAGCTGAGAGACTTATTGGAAGATTTCGGCATAACGCCTGTTATGATACCTGATTTGGGAACTTCAATGGACGGACATCTTGATGAAAACGGCTACTTGCAAACGACATCCGGCGGAACTGATATTGAAGATTTAAAAAAGGCAGGTTTAAATAATTTAAATATAATTATAGGCAGCAGTTTACAAAGTTTAATCGCGCCCGTAAAAAAAATTACCGGATTAAATACTTATTATTTTTCCAATGTCAGCGGATTAAGAAATACTGATTTGTTTTTTAAATTTCTTGAAAAAATATCTTCAAGAAAGACTCCTGAAAGATATAAAAGGCAGAAAAGACAATTAATGGATGCATATTTAGATACGCATTTTTACTTTTTAGGTAAAAATATTGCAATAGCAGAGGGAATTGATATATTAGATTCATTTTCTGAAGTGTTGAGCGAAGTCGGAGCAAATATTAAAATAGGGGTGACGACATCAAAAGCTTATGAAAATTTGAAAAACAGATTTGAAATTTTAACGGAAGGCGATATTGATTCATTCGGCGAACTTATTGAAAGTGACGGCAATGGAATAGATCTTGTAATTTCAAACTCTAATGCCGAATATACCGCTGAAAAAATAGGCGTGCCTATTTTAAAAGTCGGTTTCCCGCTAATAGACCGGATAGGACATAATTTTAAACACTATATACTTTATAAGGGCAGCGCTAATATGGTATATGAAGCTGCAAATCTGCTAATGTCCGTTAATGAAACACTCATGGAGGAGGTATAAAATGAAAGTAGGGTTTACGACGACCGACAATGTTTTTATCAATGACCATTTTGGATGGGCAAAAAAAATTGCAATTTATGATGTTACAGAATCAGGTTTTGATTTTATTGAATTAAGGGAATTTGAGGTGGAAGAAGATGAGATTGAAAAAATAGAAAAAAAAATTGCAAAATTGAGAGATTTAAAAATAATATTTGTTGAAAGTATAGGCGGTACGGCTGCTGCAAAAGTAGTGAGTTCAGGCATTCATCCCGTTAAATCAAAACCTGATGATAAAATAGTAAATGTTCTTGAAAATTTAAAAGGGGTTCTTTCAACGAATCCTCCGCCATGGCTAAAAAAAATTATGATGAAAGATAAAATGGCAAATATCGTATAGATAGACAATCCTGTTTATTCTTAATAAGCACAATTAAAATACATTTTAATAATGATTTAATAACAATTTAAGAAGGAGAAGAAAATTATGGAATCTATGGAAATGATTAGAGCAATAATCAGACCTGAAAAAGAGAAAGATGTTTTAAAAGGGCTTGAAGCGGGCGGTTTTATATCGGTCACCAAGATGCACGTTTTTGGAAGAGGTAAACAAAAAGGCATAAAGGTAGGGCAGGTTGTTTACGATGAATTACCTAAACTTGAGCTTATGATGGTTGTAAGTAAAAATGATGCGGAAAAAGTATGCGATATTATACAAGAAAATGCATATACAGGCAATATAGGCGACGGTAAAATATTCGTGGTGCCTGTCAGTCATACTTATACTGTGAGAACAGGCGCGGAGGGACTTTAATATGGAATCAAAATTTGAAGAAAAAGCAGTCGAGGTACTGGCGGTAATCAGAAGACATAAATTTCAGGAAACAAAAGAAATGCTCGCAAATGCCGGTTATGTCCAGATGACATTTTATTCTATACACGGGAGAGGCAAACAAAAAGGACACGGCGGTTTAGCTAATGAGCTTGACCCGGGATTAGATGCAATAAGCAAAAATAAAAATAATATGGAAGCGGCAGATAACGATTATCATTTTTTGCCGAAAAGAATGCTTTCTATAGTGGTACCGGAAAGCGAAATGCCAAAGGTAGTAAAAATCATAATGGATATTAATAAGACAGGATTTTACGGAGACGGAAAAATATTCGTCATACCTGTCGGATTCGTAGAAAGAATAAGAACTTCAGAAGAGGGATTATACGCTCTGGCATAAATCTTAAAATTTTTAAAAGTTCCTTAATTCTGTATATAATTTTAATTATAATTATTTACAATTTAGTCGGTAATCAAAAATAATGTTTTGCCGATTTGCAATTTACAAAATTGATTAAAGCAATTAAAGTAATCAATTAAAGTAATTAATAATTATTTTTTTAATTCTACTTCAGTATTAAGGAACTCTTAGTTATTTCTTTTTTGTTGACGGTTTTTTAGTTTCTTTTTTTATCGGTTTATTTGCCATAGTTTAACTCACCTCCTCCATTTTAAACGCTGTACGATATACTTTTCACTATCAGCATTACGTTATTTTATATTATAAAATTAAAATAATAAATGTTGGAGTTAAATTATTTAGTTTGATATTTATTTTTTTGTAGAATCTGAGGCGCAAGACCCGCCCATTCCGCAGGAACATGACGGAGCCGCCGGCGTTGAAATCGGCGTGCCGCTCTTTTCCGTGCCGTGATCGTGATGATGATGAGCGGTTGCAGATGACGCTGATTGGCTGCCGCTTCCATAGTCGGTCTTATACCAACCTGACCCTTTTAGAACAAAACTGGAATTTGAAATTAATTTTTCAAGTTTTCCCCCGCATTTAGAGCACGTTTCCAACGGTTTTTCATTTATTTTTTGAATTACTTCCGTGGTATCCCCGCATTTAGTGCATTTATATTCTCTTATAGGCATATTAAAACCTCCGTTAATATATTTTTATATAACATAAATATGTAACTATATGCAATTATTATATCATAAATTAAATTAAAAATAAAATATTTTAGGCATTATCATAATGATGTATTTAAAAAAAACTAAAAATATCTTATAATACTTATTTCTTTATATTATAATGGGTTGAACTTATAATTAAAATAAATAATATAGCGCGGTTTATGTGTGAATAAAGATATTAAAAAATATACAAAAGATATAAAGATAAAAATTGGGGTATGTTAATATGGCGACAGACGGTGTTAAAATTAAAAACGATATAAAATCCGGCAGTATTAAAGACGCCGGCGGCAAATGGCTTAATAGCAATGTTCTTTTTATATCGTTATCCGCTTTTTTTGCCGATTTGGGCTATCAGGCCGTTTTGGTAATGTTTCCTATTTTTTTAGTCCTGGACTTGCACAGCTCCATTATTTATTTTGGTGTAGCTTCAGCTATAAGCTACGGAATAGGCGCTTTTTTCGGTTACTTCGGGGGGCGCGCAGGAGACAGGTTTGGACATAAAAAAATTGCGATTATAGGAAATCTTTTAATACCGCTGCTTTCATTCACCGGCTTTAGCATATATCCGGCAGAGGCTGTCGCGTTTTTTTCAACAGGATGGTGGTCGAGAAATTTTAGGTCGCCTTCAAGACGGGTTTTGCTTTCAAGGTCTGTTTTTAAAGAATTTTATGGGAAAGCTTTCGGTTTTTTGCATGCCCTTGATGAAGGAGGCGGTTTTTTTGCCGGTATTTATGCGCTGATTCTTTTTGCCGAACATGTGCAGACAAAATTTATTTTGCTCGTAACCGTTGTGCCTCTGGTAATTTCTACATTTTTTCTCACGCTTATATCCAAAAAAAAATTAATTAACAATCCGGTCGATAATTCGGAAAAAATCGGTAGTAAAGATAATAGTAAAGATAACATAATTAAAAATAATACGGCGCATAATAATAATGCAGCCGGTAATAACGTTAATGCCAAGCTTAGCGGCATAGCAAGTTCGGTAAGTTCGGCGAAACCAAAAGATGCCGATTTAAATGAAAATTTATTTAAAAGAATATTGATCGCTACTTCTCTATACGGTTTCAGTTCTTTCAGCTTTGGATTTCCTATTTTAACAATTGCTCAGTCTTCAAAAAACGATGAATTAGGCATCTTGTCGTATATTTTATTTTTTGCTTTTACTTCTCTTACAGGTTTAATAGCCGGCAAAACAATACTCAAAACCGTAAAGAAATTAGGATTCGGTTATTTTTTAACGTTTATTGGTTCGTTGGGGATGGCTGCAGTATTTTTTTTCTCCCTCAATCCATTGTTGTATTATGTTGCGGTAGCTTTTCTTGGTATTTCTTTAGGGATTATAGAAACGTTAGAGCCTACGGCTGTGAGTATAATCTCCAAAAACGACAAGAGAGGGAAAGGTATGGGCGCTTTAACGGCGGCAAGAAGCATCGGAATATTCGGCGGCAATATTATTATGGGGCTCTTGTATTCCGTCGGCGCAGACTATTCTTATTTATATGCCGGTCTTTTAAGTCTTGCAGCGGCTATGATAATGTATACGTCAAAATCTGAAATTTAAAAAATAAAAGCTCTGTAATAAAAGATATGAATTAAAAGCTGCATTATTATATATATTATATATATTATATATATTAGACAAAAAACCAAGATATAATGTCTTTATGTAGTAACGCAAGATGAAATGAAAACGGTTGACGTTGATAAATCAGAAAAAATATAATGTCTTGATGTAGTAACGCAAGACGCAGAATATTTGAAAAATTTATAATTTTATAATAATATTTATAAATATGAATAATTTTGAAGAAATAAAAAACATAGAATACTTTAAAACATTAAGCGAGGCTCAAATCGCCGATATAGCAGGCGTTTTAAAAGAAGAAAATTATGAAGCGGAAGAAAATTTATTTATTGAAGGCGAAAGATCTAAGGGCATCTACTTTGTTAAAAGCGGTACGATAAAAATTTATAAATCTTCAAAAGACGGAAAAGAGCAAATTCTAAAATTA
>JAKAQK010000182.1 GCA_021822625.1 bacterium
GTCGAAGTGGGCATATTTAATATAAATTCATTTCCGCTAAGCCTGCCGGTCATTATTTTGTTAAAAAGGAAAAAAGATTTAAAATTAAGGGTAATTCTATGGTTTGAGCGCATACCGGTAAAAGAAAAATTTTCAGAATGAATTTTGTCCTTATTCAGAACAGTTTCTGTAAACTGTCCCTTTAATTTATTGCGAACTTCCGTCCATTGAATAAAGTCAACACCGTTAGAATATATTACAATACCGCTATATCCGGATCTATAGCTTCTTATAGCAGGCCTAATTAATTTAAAATAAATTATGGAAATCAGTACTACACTTAAAATTAAATAAATTATTTTTTTATTAATCATTTATTATTCAATTTTAATATTTTTCAATTATTTTACAATTCATTGAAAGGCTGAATAAAATTTAGATATTGCCCTCGAGATGGATGCATTTTAGTCATATATATAGACTTTTTCGGCATATTCTTAAGTAAATTTAGTACAAATAATTTTCTTTCATCGAAAATATTAGAAGAACCCCATCCCAATATGACTATATCAGAATCTAATATAGCGTCTTTGATGAAAGCATCGTTGCGAGAGCCAATTGAAAGCAGCGAACCTTTAAAGTCATTTGTTTTAATTAAAGCAAATTGATTAACTACTATAAGACGGATTACATCCTCAAATTCGGCAAAGTTTTTTTTGAATACGACATTCTCCATAAACTGAACAGACTTGTCTGCGAAATCTTCTCCTGCGTAACTCGGATTCTGCATAACAACACAAGCTGTTTTTCCATTAGATGCGGCATCTTTTAAAACAATATCAAGTCTGTATCGGTATCGAAAACCGCCTTCCTCTGCGAATACTGCGGTAACTTTAACGCCGTCAATGTGTTTAAAGCACTTATTCATCATTTATAAATTTTATAATTATTATAGAACTTGCATTTTAGAAACCAATTCCTGTGCTGAGACTATCTTTATGCCAAATTCTTTTTCTATGCTCATTCTATTACATTCTAAAAACACTGAATTGAAATTAGCACTTTTAGCCTGATCGTTCGTGCAAAAATAATCCATACCATAAGCAACCGCGGCAGCAATACTATCTCCGTCAGACCATTCAGCTATAAATTTAGCTATCTTATTATTACCGACTTTTTTATCATTCATTAATTTTTTTATGTTTTCAGAAAAATTAGTGCTGGAATACCTATGAGATAAATCTTTTGCTAAAATAAACTTGCCAGCAAAAAGTTTGTCTTCTATATATCTGGCACAAGTTGCAAATGTCTCATTTTCATTGTTTTCATGCTTCATAATCATTCTTGAATACAATGACATTAATTCTGTATTAATGAAACCAGCTAGTCTAAATGTAAGTAGTATTTTAAATCCTAAACTTTCAGCAATAAACAGTCTTTTCTTCTGTTGATCCGTTAAGGAAATATGGGATTTTTTGCTTGAACAAATCTTTAATGTCATTTTAAATTCAGAATTTTCCGACTCAATATTACTGTCGATTTTTGCTTTCTGTTTTGATAGAACCTCTTTTCTGTCCTTTCTTTGTATGCCTTCTAAAGTAAAAATAGTTTCAGAAATATAAGGCTCAATGGTTTTATCTATAATCTTTCTATAAATATCTCTCTGAGGTTCATCAAATATTCGATTATAAACATTAGTATCAAAGCAAACTTTTACTGATTTTGTTTCCATAACATCCTATTTTTTATTAATTAGTTTAAAAATCTAAAATGTCAATATAATTCTCTTCTTCCAAAAAATTTTCACGATTTATTTTTATTTATTAATGGATTGGTTCATAATGTAAATTATAAATCTTTTTTTCTATTTTACAATGTAAATCATTTTAATTTTATCATCTATATTTATAAAATTTTTTATGAAATTTTTTATATCGATAATAATTATAAGTTCTTTGAAAAACAATTTTCCAATTTATTTCGTCATCTGACCAACCTTTTTTATTTTTGAGTTTCGTCGTCATATAATCCAGACATAAATGTCCATATGCAATACGCACGTAATCAGTTGCTGTATCTTGCGATACAGTTCCTAAACTGTTTACCATATTATCAATAAAATCCCTTATGCCTTCAACGCTATGAAAATAGTCTGCCTCCCTGTGATTTGCGCCATAATTTTGAAACTGCTTATCCATTCTATTATGAACGGAATTCCCCTCGGTATCTTTGGATATAATCCCGTTTTTCTTTAAAACTTCGTCAAATTTTAAATGTATTTGTCTTGATGGCATAGTCTAAATTTAATACCCTTAACCCTTTTTTGTTTTATTGTTTTTTATGCTTTTCGCGAACTAACTAAATTCTGCAATTTGCTAATCGGCTCTGCAATCAAATCAGCCATATTAGTTAAGAAATAAGGATTTTCTTTAATGAATCTAAAAGTTAATTGACCTAAATAATAACTGCCTTGGGCAATACGAAACATCTCTACTGGCGTTAACGATAAATCATTATCTTGTCTTTTCATTTTGATAATTCTCCATATAAATAATTAAATGTTTATTTTTAAATAATATGCTGCATTAACAATATTTCACATACTATATAATAGATTATGCTTATTCTATATGAATGGCAAGCTTTTTTCGCATAATTTATGCTGTACAAAATCTTTTTTGTTCTTATTATGTTAAACTTCAACTATCAGCTTTTAATTTTGTGTTTTAAAAACTTTTTTTAACAATTTTCTTTTTGTTATAGTTTTTCATGATTTTCAAGTAAATCTTTTAGGTTTTTAAAAGTACATTCTAATTGGTTATGTTGAACTTTCAATTCTTTCATAAATCCAGATAAATAATTTTTATATGTATTATCTACAATAGTTACATGATTATTAAAATTTTGCGTTAGATAGTCTTGGTATTTCAAATTTATTTTATTGGTATAAATAATCGTATTACTAAACCCTTTGCTTAAAGTGTAAAATTTAACAATATTTTTACGCAAGTTGGAATCTTTAATTTGACCTATCAAATAGGCATTAGTATTATACACTACAAAATCTTGTGAATCCAAAATATCATAAAAATTTAGGACTTGATCTTCTTTTAAATTTTTTAAAAGTTCGCCAGCCATTTGCAAATATCTATCCCAAGTCACACTAATTTCTTCATATATGGATTGTAAAATAGCATTAATCTGGTACTCTTTATGCTTTTCTTCTATTTTAAGATTATATCTATAGGTAAAAAATACGCCGATGATGGCACCTAACAAAGTAAAAAGACCAACAATAATGTCTCCCGTAATATTCATTTCTATATCCAATTAATAATTAATAATTCGACGATTCTATTTTTCTGATTACATATCTTATTTTAAAAGTGTCTCTGACATAATCGTAATATTTTAAGTTTATTATTTTTGTTTTCGGGTCTTGTTTTAATCATATATTATATATGTGTATGCAATGAAAATAAATAAAATTATTTTCAAATATATAAATAAATTATAAAAATAGAGATATCCTATGCAATATTATTTTTTGGCATTCCCATATCCTAATTGGATATTACAGGTATCATATCGTTAAAGTTAGTCGCATCAACTGGTTTGGTTTTATTAACAAGCATTGGGTTGTTGCTACTTCATTTTCATTATTTTTATTTTCCTCAGGCATTTATTTACATCCCTATTTTTAATATTTATTTTTAAAACTTTTTATTTAATATTTTATTAAAATCTTAATTTCCTCTCTAAATCCCCACACCACGCCCTAAAACTTTTAAT
>JAKAQK010000183.1 GCA_021822625.1 bacterium
CGATCTAAGATGGCAGTTTGTACTCAATAAATTATGGAATAATTGTCGCAGAAAGTGTTGACCCTATTGAAAAAAAACCTCTTTTTCATTTTTTACCCGGAAGTTTTTCCTACTCTATTGCTTCCCCCGGATGCAACTTCAGATGTCTTGGATGTCAGAATGCGGATATTTCTCAAACATATAGGGATGAAAATTATGATGAATTTTTGAATTATTTTAAAAATATAAAAAGAACTTTGCCTGAAGAAATTATAAAAAAAGCTTTAAATGCGGGCGCTTCTTCTATTTCTTATACATATACAGATCCGGCGGTGTTTTTTGATTATAGTCTGGAGACTATGCGTCTTGCTCATAAAGCCGGATTGAAAAATATTTTTGTAACTAACGGATATTATACGCACGAGTCTGCGGAAGCAACGGAAGGTCTGCTTGATGCAGCAAATATTGATATTAAATTTTTTAAGGATGAGAGTTACAGGCGGGTATGCGGCGGTACTTTAAAGCCGGTTCTAGAATCCATAAAAGAATTTTATGCTATGGGCGTTCATTTAGAATTAACAACATTATTAATTGATGATTATAATAATAATGATGAAGAAATTAAATCGATAGCCGATTTTATTAATTCCGTTAATAAAGATATTCCATGGCATATTTCAAGATTTTTTCCATTATATAAAATGAAAGACGGCCATATCACAAATGAAAAAAGTTTGTCCAACGCTTATAATATAGGCAAAAAAGCCGGATTAAATTATATTTATATAGGCAATATAATTTCCGAAAAATTCGAGAATACATATTGTCCATCCTGCAAAAAACTATTGATTGAAAGGAGCGGTTATAATATAATTGAAGATAATATAACATCCGAAGGCAAATGTAAATTTTGCGGTTATAAAATATTTGGCGTTTTTAAATAATTTATTATTTATATAAATATAAGTTTCTAAGTTCTTTAATTTTTTAATTTCTTAGTTTATAAGGAAATTAATTATAATTAATTGAACGATTATTTTTATAATATAGTCATCAATTTTATTTTATTTAAATTAAATTAAAAAATACAATAAATTATATAAAATAATACATAGTACATGCAGTTATATACAAGATATGGATAACAATAATAGTAAAACATGGAAAATAGATACGCTGTCTTTTTCAGGATTATTAAAATGGGAACAAATAGATTTTCTGATAGAAAAGGTAAAAAATTCCAATAAAAATTGGTATTATAATTATACGCAGATTGATGAACCGACAGTAAAGGTTAACGCTGAAGAAGCAGGCATTTTTTTAAAGGAACGTTCTGATGAAATAAGAGTTCTTGATGAAGTCTGCGGATGGTTTTACGTCCACACTTCGGACAATCCGGACACAATTAAAATATATCATCCTAAGATGTCTGGAGGAAGCAGCTGTTCTATTATTACGCCTCCGCCGTGGATTATAGTTTCGATTGAGCAGCCTGAAGAGATTGCCAATCTTGAAAGCTACAAGCCTATTATAAAAAAAAACAAAAAAAAAGGAGTTTTTAAATATTTCGGAAAATAAAAAATAAATATTAAAAATCATTTATAAATAAACATTGCAAAATAAGCAATGGACGGCATTGGTTGTTATGTCGGCAACAAGATAAATATATCGGCAGTAATGAGGATGATATATGGAACGTTAACAAAAAAATCGACGGGTTCATTTTATGTTTAATAAAAACTTGCGAATTACGTCTGCATATTATATAATGTGCGTAAAATGGAACAGGCAAAGATAAGAAAGACAGTAGCAATAAAAAAATCAAAATAAATAAATAACAAGTCACTCTACATCAAAAATTGGGGGATCGTCTAGCGGCAGGACCTGGGACTCTGACTCCCATTACGGAGGTTCGAATCCTTCTCCCCCAGCCATTCAAAAATCGCAGTAAATAAGGCATTTCAAGCAATATCCTATCTTGACATAATTTCTAAAATTTACTAAAATTTATGTAAATTTATAAAATTTTGGATACAAAAACGGATACATAGGATACAGTATGAATATTTATAAAAGGGGCGAGACTTACTGGTGCAAATTCAGGATAGATAATAAATTATACCAATATTCCTGCAAGACTAAAGATAAACCGGCGGCAAGTGAAATTGCGGCGGCTATTTATGCCGATACAATAAGGGATAGATTTAATATACCGATTAAAAATAAAGCTGTATATAATTTTAAAGAAGTTTTTACGGAATATACAAAGCAGAGAAAAGAGAAAATCAGAGAAAGAACCGCATCAAATCATTTTCTACCCATTCTATCTAATAAAGAGATTATAAATATTACGCCTATTGATATTAAAAATTATCAGTTCCAAAGAAAACTTGAAATAATAAACTTAGAAAAAAATATAGGCAAGAGAGAGTCAGAAATTAATTTTAGGTCGGTAAATTATGAGATAGCTATCCTGCGTAATTTCTTTAATTACTGCATAGAGAAAGAGATTATTGATAAGAACCCTGCCTCCGGTATTAAGAAACTAAACGAATTATCCCGCCTTAAAACTTTAAGCAACGAAGATATAGATAAACTTATTGCCGGAGCGACGAATAAGCTGACAAAAGATTTAATAACTTTTCTGATTTATACCGGCTGTCGTAAAGGCGAGGCTTTAAATCTTAAATGGGACGACGTGGATTTGCAAAACGACGTAATTGCAATTAAAGGCACAAAAACTAAATTTGACCGATATATTCCAATTTCAAAGCCGTTAAAGGCTCTTTTGGTCAGTATTCAAAAAAATCAAGATAGTTTATATATATTTGAGAGGAACGGGACTAAATTAACCGATTTTAAACATTCTTTTCATACGGCGTGTCGCAAAGCTGGACTTAAGGATTTAAGAATTCATGATTTACGCCATGTCTTTGCGAGCAAAATGGTAATGAACGGAACGTCGCTTTATATAACGGGGGAGCTGTTGGGCCACAGAACGACTCAGATGACAAAGCGCTATTCGCATTTAGTCCCGGATACGCTTAAAAAAGCCGTTGACGATGTTTGGGGCAAAAAGAAATAAAACTGTAGAAAATAATACTGCTACTTGATAAGTTTGGAAAATTCTTCTTTTGTTATTTCAATATCGGTTAATATTTTCGACAAAAGGCCCCTGCCTATCGTTTCACCGGAGTGGACGGGGACAACGGTTGACCTTCCGTCTTTATGGGAAAGAAAAACATGACTCCCTTTCTGTCTTTTTTCGATAAACCCAAGAGTTTTAAGAAAAGAAATAAGTTCCTTGCCGGTCAATAAAGGAAGCTTACTCATATTGCAATTTTTTGGATGTCAATAAAATTAACGGCAGGATATCCTGAGCTTTTTTCCTCAAGACAAAGTTCTATCGCTTCTTTAATTCTATCTCTTAACTTATCTATAGACTTAGCTTGAGTATGGCAACCCTGTAATTCAGGAACGTCGGCAATATAATATCCGTCTTCGTCCTGAGTAATTATAATTGTATATTCTTTTTTCATTTTGGCCTCCTCAATAAAAATATAGCACTATACGGAAGGATAATCAATTTATTTTTAATTTCTTTTTCATGGCGGAAATTATTTGTCTCGAAACACCTAAAGCCTTAGCCGTTTCGGTTAGTATTAATATACTGTCAAGTGCGGAATAAAAGTGCACCAGTAATTTAATATTAAATAGATAATTCCCTATAATTATAACGCTTGTGTCATCTCCTCTCCCCCATGGGGGAGAGGAGAGCCTGTTTT
>JAKAQK010000184.1 GCA_021822625.1 bacterium
AATTGACTTATAAGGAGGCATAATTATCTTATTCTAATTCTAATTTTTCCGGTAGTGTTCAATCTTTTGTGCAGTTCCATTTTCTAAATAACGTTGCTCAGGATTAAATCATGTTTTTCTTTAATTTCCTAATTTCCAAAAATTGCTGATAGAAATTTCTTATTTTTACCCTTATCTCTTTTTAAGAGATTTTTTTAAGTTAAAATTAATTTTTGAAAAAAATAATTTTATCTCTTTCAAAATAATTTTTTTTATCGATAAGAACCCCGCCGCCGGTATTAAAAAAATAAATGAATTATTCCGGCTTAAAACTTTAAGCGACGAGGATATAAATAAGCTTATTGCCGGAGCCACTAAATAGTTAATTATGATATCGGTCCCTACCCTGATTTCGTAATAGCTTCTCTTCTAGCAAAAAAGGGCGTAATCTGTCTTCTTTCCGCTTTTGCGTTTCATGAGGCGACAAATGAAATTCCTCATTCTGTACACATGGCCATTCCTCAAGGCGCTCACGCCAATAGAATCAAGTATCCTCCGGTAAAGTTCTACCGGTTTTCCCTTAAGGCATGGCAGGCCGGAATAGAAGAATGAGAGATAGGGGCGTATAAAATCAAAGTTTATAGCCTGGCTAAAACAATAGCGGATTGTTTTAAATTCCGCAATAAAATAGGTATCGATGTTGCGCGGGAAGCGCTTAAAGTTGCTGTCACGGAGAAGCATATAAAGCCAAAGGAAATTATGTATTACGCTAAGATTTGTCGTGTCGATAACATCGTAAAGCCGATACTTGAAAGTGTGTTATGAAGAAGGCTGTTACGAATATAAAAGAGTCTATCCGGGCTTTGCTTTAAAACAAAGCGAGAGGAACCAACCGTCCCTTCGCCGAAGTTCTGCGCTTGGTGTCGCAGGTTCGAACCCCGTTGCCCGCTCCATTCAATTTAAATTTTTAATCTACAAGCATCTCTCTAATCGCGGCTTTAACGGATAGTATGACATCGTCACGGATTCTCCCGAGTTTTTTAACTAACCGATGCTTATCCATGGTTCTTATCTGGTCAAGGACAATCCAAGCCGTTTTTCCGTTAAAAGATACCTTAATCCTCGTCGGATAATTATGCGACTTTGTAGTCATAGGGGCGATAATAAACGTCCTGATATTTTCGTTCATTTCGTTTGGTGAAATTACAAGGCAGGGTCTTGTCTTTTTCATTTCATGTCCGATAGTCGGGTCGAGGTTTACAAGGCAAACGTCATACTGGCTTATTTCCATTCCCAATTTTCCCCGTCAAGGTCTAAGTCGTCAATAATTAATGCGTCGTCGTTTCGCCTGCGCATTAGCTTAAAAGCATTGTCCCATCCGTCTCTGGGCTTATTTTTTGCGGGTTTTAAAATTATTTTATTGTCTTTGACCTCAAGATCCAACTCTTTTATTATATTGCACTGCTTGAGGACTGCCGACGGTATTCTTACGCCTTTTGAATTGCCGATAGTTATAATATTTAATTTCATAAATGTAATTATAAAGTAATTACGGTAAAAAGTCAATATCATTTAATTCCCAAAATTGCCGATAGAAACCATTAAAATGGCTTTAAAGTTAAATAAATACTGGATTCCCGCCTACGCGGGAATGACACCCGTTGGGTGAAGACCTTAAAACCTGCGAAGTCATTCCTGCGTAAGCAGGAATCCAGAAAAATAATTTTCTATCGGCAATTTTGGGAATTTCATATCATTTAATTTCGCAGAGCCGTTTATTTCCTGTTTTCGGCAGAAAATATAATGAACCCAAATTTTTATTTGCTAATTTATATCATATATGATATAATAAACTTAATTACATTAACTCACCGTTAGAAATTTTTTATCTGGATTCCCGCCTACGCTGAATATACTTGAGAGCCTCGGCCTTATCGATATGAAAAAGATTGCGGGAAGCGGTAAAAAGTCCATGCCTACCGTTGAATACTGCAAAATAGGATTAGAAATAGCGGTTGAAAATTAAAAGAAATTAAAAGGAGATTTATTTATTTTCTCACTCCCGTTTGTATTTGCTATAGTCTAGGTTTAAAATATTATAAAATAAATAAATCTGTCCCCTTTATCTGCTTTATCTGTCTATATGTAATACCAGGGCAGGGCTAAGTTTCCGTTCCTTATATAAAATGCGTCTCCGCCGTTTATAAGTATGCCTGTTTTTGAAATATTTGCGTCTTTATCGAGACTTTTAAAATAATTAAGTCCGTCAAAAAAAGAATTTACTACCGTTTCTCCCGATTTTGCTTCGACCGGAATAAGTTTTTTACCAGTGTCTATTATGAAATCTATCTCGTGGCCGGTTCTGTCCCGCCAAAAATATAACGGCGGTATTTCGCCTATATTTGTAAAGAATTTATAAAATTCTAAAAAAACGAAATTTTCAAATATCTGTCCTTTCATCGAATTGAATAAAATATCTTCGGCTTTTCTGATTCTTAACAGATAACATAGCAGTCCGGTATCCAAAAAATATAACTTAGGGCTTTTAATTATTCTTTTAGAAAAATTTGAAAAATGAGGAGGCATAACGTGCACTATGAAACTCGCTTGAAGTGCCGAAATCCAATTTTTTGCGGTAGTATGGGAAATTCCGGCATCCGATGCGAGAGAAGAAAGGTTTAGCATCTGCCCGCATCTTCCCGCGCATAATTGAATAAATCTATAAAATGTTTCTATGTTTCCAATATTTGTAATTTCTCTTACGTCTCTTTCCACATAAGTTCTGTAATAGGCGGACAGCCAATCCTTAGGTTC
Organism: bacterium; assembly: GCA_021822625.1. GTDB lineage: Bacteria > SZUA-79 > SZUA-79 > Acidulodesulfobacterales > Acidulodesulfobacteraceae > Acididesulfobacter. Next base: position 2,794 of record JAKAQK010000184.1, read on the forward strand.
TAACCGTTTGTCGTGTATCGGCGGATAAAAACCCCTAAAAAGATATTCTTCTAATCTTAATGGCGGTTTGCCATAAATATTTTCAATATAGCCTATATCGGTTATATCGGTTAAATCAAATATATTTATAGCGGGTTTTTCTAATAGTTCGGTTAGACTGAACGGTAGCAGATTGACAATGGCGGTTCTTCCTGCCAGCGTCTGAGTTATATTTTTCATCAGGTAAAACTGGTTAGAACCGGTAATAATAAATCTTCCTGGCACATATTCTTTGTCTATAATTCCTTGGATGTACGATAATAAAACGGGAGTCCTTTGAATTTCATCGAGTATAACTCCCGAAGAAAATCTTTTTAAAAAACCTTTAGGGTCTGCAATCGCGAATTCTCTTTCATCAGGATCTTCTAGACTTATATATGCATAATTCTTAAAAATATCTTTTACGAGAGTAGTCTTTCCTGATTGACGCGGTCCCGCAATAGTAACCGAGGGAAATTTTTTTGACAGATCAATTATTTTTTCGGATAACTTTCTTTTTATCATGATGAATGATTATATTATAATGCATTATAATATCATTTATCTAAATTTACATTCATATTAACATAAAGTAAATTTATATGTCAAATTGAAAATGCAATTTTCAGTTAGCAACAATTTTATTTTGATTCCTCGCTGTCCCCTTTATCTCTCAAAGGGGCGAACTATTCATATTTATATGCGGCAATATTAAGCTTAATAGGTTCGGCTATTATCTTTGACTTAAGGTCGGATATTTAATAAAGCGAATAATTAAAAGTGGACGGTGTTATTTTATATTTTAACGGGACATAACGTGACGGCTGTTCCAGCAATATGATAATGTCCTATATTAGCAAAGTAGAAATGTCCTAATTAAGATTATAATATTACCTGCTTTT
>JAKAQK010000185.1 GCA_021822625.1 bacterium
TTATTTCTGAATTTGCCGGATACGCCTAAACCTGCCTGAGTAGACGTTACGCCTAAAAATCCCCATGGCGTTCTTTCAACAAAGTGGTAGCCTAAAAGTCCGTCTTCCCATGCTACCATAGGGGTCGGAAACTGACCTATTTTTATATTTGTCGTAAGCCCGCCGGCGTTATAGACATGATTAAACTGCACAAATGCGTATTTAAGGCGGTAAAACTCGCTTCCTCTTTGCTGTTTTTTTCCGAATTAAATTAGTGAATAGTGAATTAAGTTAGTGTGATCAAGCTATAATATAAAAAACAATTCATGCAGCAAATGCATGTATATTGCCTAAATATGTAATATATTTTTAATATTTATTGTAATATTTTAACCTGTATATTTTATGAATTATTAATATTAAAAATTTTAATTTATAGAATAAATAAAGGTTAATATTGCTGAAAAAATATTAAACTAATATTTTTTATATTTTATGACCTTCTATAATAATTAGAGCTTACTATATAAATATTGTTATGAAAAGAAGCGAAATATATACATTTTGTAAACAAATAATATTTAATATGTAAAATATAACTATATATATGTAATCTTTAACTATAAGTTTGCGCATTATTATCTTACATTTCAGAAATGAACAACGTGGGAAAACGCTTGAATCTGTTTTTTTAATAAATCAATAAGTTAAATAAGTTCTATTTGCAATAAACAAAAGCGGTGAAGTGTCGGGTTAAAAATAAAAAAGTAAGGACGAAATTTTAATATATGAACTTCTTAATCTACAGTTACGGAGTGATTGGCATACTCCCATGTCTAAAGACCTGGAATTCTATAGAAAAACGAGCATAGCCTATAAGGCTTTATGCGATGCAAAAATAAAAATACAGTATACACAAAGTAAACGGACAATAGAACAATAAATAAATTTGCAAATTAAATAAAACCGGTCTTAAAATTAATTTATTTATAAAGAAACATAAAATGATTTTATTGTTCCTTATTATTTCAAAAGACAAACATCATTTTTAAGAACTGTTTATATTACATTTTCCTAAAATTAATTAATTATTGTTATTATTAACTCTACTTAGTATAAACGTTTAATCCGATTTTTACTTCTTCCTTGCCTGGTATTGATATATTGCCTTCCGTAGAAGCGATAATGGTTGATTTGCCGCTGCTGGATTTGCCGAATGTCTTAGAAAGGTCAACCTTAATCGTTAAAACATCGCCGGTAACGTTCATTTCAATATTTTTCATGTAAAAATCTCCTGTTTATTTATTTATTTAGTTATTTAGTTAGTTAGTTATTTAGTTATTTAGTTAGTTTGCTTGATTGTTTACTCATCTTGCGACAAAACAATCATTGAGATTTTTCAGCCGTTAATAAAAAAGTTACGTACGGACAAAGTTTAGCAGTCTTTATATTCTTAAAGCCTTTGTTTTTCATAATATTTATCAATCTTTGCTCGTCAAATGAACGTATGCTGTTAATCAAGAATGAGTAAGCATCTTTATCCACCAAAGAATCTTCTAAAATCATAATTTTTGCATATAGGTTAAAAAAAAGCTTAGAAAATTTTCCTTCCGGATCGGACATATCCATAAGCACAATCTTTGCATTTTTTTTTAATACTCTATTTGCCTCTTGAATGAATTTCTCTAAATCGTCAAAATCTCTTAACGCAAATGAGCTTGTGAGTAAATCAAAGGTATCGGAAGGAAAATCAATTGCCAAGGCATCGCCTACTTTGAAATGTATGGGTAAATTCATCTTTTTTGCTTTATTAATGGCTACATTAAGCATATCGCTATTTGAATCTATAGCATATATATCTAACTCTATATCTTCACCCTGCTTCTTTTTGACGGCGGCACGTTTTATTTCAATTGCAAGGTCTCCCGTTCCTGATGCGACATCAAGCAATTTATAGCTTTTATGACTTTTTAAACCTTTTAGGGTTTCATTTACTGCTTTTTTTCTCCAGAAAATATCTACGTTACAGCTTAAAATATGGTCCATAAAATCATATTTTTTATATATCCTGGAAAACATTTCATTTATCTTTTTACTCACTATATTGCACCATTTGTAACTATAATTTTTTATTAAATTAATTCCGTCTTTATTATATATATCATATATATAATATATATCGTATTTTTGAAATTTTTACCGGTTATACTTAAAAAAACAGGCAAGTTTAGTTTTATTGTTTAATTGAATCCGATTTAATATATTAAGCTTAATTTTATCTTTCTATTTTCCCGCTATTCCCCTGTTGAACCGAAACCTTTATCTTTTCTTGCAGTATTTTTATTTACTTTTCCTACCTGTAAAGGTTTACCTGTCCAGACCGGCATTATTAACATCTGTGCTATCTTATTTCCTGTTTCCAATATTATAGGCGATGTTGATTTATTTTTAGCTAAAACGAGCAATTCTCCCCTATATTCGTGATCTATAACTCCGCCTTTAATTTCAATGCCTTTCAAAGCCAATCCAGATTTTTCTTTTATAATAGCGGCGTAACCTATCGGGAATTCTATTTTAATGCCTATATGCGCTTTAATTAAAACATTAGGTCTTAAAACAGTCTTTTCACAAACGCATAAATCTAATCCGGCGTCTCCGTTAATACTGCGAATAGGCATAACGGCTTCCGGATGAAAAAGTTCAATGTTTAAATAAAAATCCTCAAATAAGTCCATAAGTCTATGAGTTTATAAGTTCATAAGTTTATATGTTTATAAGTTTATAACCGACATACATAATAAATATTAATTATTTTGCAGCCGGTGAACTGCATAGCTCTTTCGGATAGGGCTATCCAGCCAATGTGAGTTAAAATTTAGTTATTTAATTAGTTATTTAATCTAATTTTATTTAGTTTTATTATCTATTGTTATTCAGCTGCGTTTAGCGCCTTCAATAAATATTCGTCAATATTCGGCTGTTTTCTTAACCATATTTTATAATCATCCGGAAGAGCTTTTATAGCAGTGCCTTTATGCTTTCCAAACGGCATTTTATCAGGTATTCTTGATTTTTCGGAAAAAGCATAAATATCTGACCATTTATGCAAATCCATTTTTTGCAAAATATTTCTTAAAACGCTTAAACATAATTTGGCGTCTGTTAAAGCGCTATGGGCGTTTTTTAATAATTCTCTTAACTGTTTCCTTTTATTTACATCGCATAAAGCGTAGCTTAAAGCTATAAGACCGTGAGAATCTAATTCGGGATAAGCAGCCCTCGCCATAGCAAGCGTGTCTATTCTCTTTACAGGCGGTTTGCCTATAACAGACCAGTCAAAATCAATATTGTGTCCTATTAAATACTTAACGTTAGCGTTTAATTTAAACTCAGAAGATTTAGGGCAGTCAACAAGCTCTTCGTCTAATATATGATGCGTAGCCATAGCTCCAAAACTTATAGGCTTTTCAGGATTATATCTTTGAGTAAATACATTATGCTGTTTATCAAACGGACTGCCTTCTATGTAAATACCTGCGGCTTCTATCAGAACAGGTTCCAAAGCATCGGTAGTTTCCGTATCGAAAATAAGAATACCTGACATTTTCATTCTTTTTTTATTTATGGTAATTAGATTTATTCGTTGATTATTGTATAATAAAATAGGTAACAATGCAAGGCATGAAAGAT
>JAKAQK010000031.1 GCA_021822625.1 bacterium
TCTGCATTCTACAAAATTATCATTATTAAATTAAATGAAATTGACATTTGATATTGTTTGCATTTTGTTTTAATATTAAAACAACTTTAATGAATAAAATATGATTTTTATCATCAAAGTTAAATTTATAAATTATATTTTTAAAAATTTGCGGTTATATCCGTCTTTATCTTTTTCGTAAGGATTAATATGCACCATGACATCATTTATATAAGGATTTGACATAATAAGCTCATCTTTTGCCGTTTCCGCAATATCGTGCGCCATTTTTACGGTTAACGAAGAATCGACTTCTATATTAACGTCAACATATATATACGGGCCGGATTTTCTTACTCTGAGGTCTGTTATGTCTTCTATTCCTTTAATATTTTTTATAGTCTTCTGGATTCTTGAGACAACCGAAGCGGGGGGGCTTTCATCCATAAGATTGCCGACGGATTCTTTAATTAATTTTATAGCCAGTCTGAAAATAAATATACTTACTACTAAACCTGCAAGAGGATCCATAAAAGTATAGCCCTGCCTTGCCGACACTATACCTATTACAACCGCTACAGATGCCATTACATCGCTTTTATGGTCATAAGCGGTTGCGATAAGTCCTGTTGATTTAAGTAGATGTCCCCATTTTAATGTCCATAAATAAAGTATCTCTTTTATAACAATTGTCGCCAGTGCAACAAATAACGTATCGATAGCAGGTTTTTCCGAAACACCGTAATATAACTTTAATGCAGATATGGCAACGACAAAAAAACCAAAACCGAATAGGATTAAGGCTACTATAAAAGTGGCAATCATTTCAGCTTTTGCATGACCGTACGGATGCTCTTTATCCTGCGGTTTTTTTGAAATTTTGAAAGATATATATACAACAAAACCGGCAAAAATATCCGCAAGAGAATTAAACCCGTCTGCTACAAGAGCTTCCGATTGTCCTGTTATTCCAACAATAAATTTTAATATTGTTAGAACAACGTTTACGGCAATACCTATATAAGATATTAAACGTAATTTAATAAATACCTGTTCTCTGTTTAAAAAAGCTTTCAAAATATTATTTAACCCGAATATAAAATCTTAATATAAAAAATAATAAATAGTCTATATTATAACAAAAGATTTATAATATTGGCAACAAATCAAAATTGCTAACTTTAATATGCATTTAGCTAAAATATAAAGCAGTGCAAAACCGATAAAAATTTGACAATGTTCGAATTTTGTTTTAGAATTAATACATTCTTTTAAAAGAATTAAATATAATTATTATAATTATTATAAATAATTAAATTATGACAAACGATAATTCTATAAAAGGCGACATATTAGTAATAGACGATGAAATAGATCTTATAGAGTTATTGAAATACAATCTCGCAAAAGACGGCTATAATATTCAATTTGCCTTAAACGGTTACGATGGTATACACTTCGCCGAATTAACAAAACCTGATTTGATTATCCTTGATTTAATGCTTCCCGATTTAACGGGATATGAGGTTTGCAAACGAATTAAAGCTAATAGCGCAACCAGCGAAATACCCATTATATTTTTATCCGCCAAGCAGGAAGAAGTGGACAAAATACTTGGATTCGAAGCAGGCGGAGAAGATTATATGGTAAAACCTTTCTCGGTAAACGAACTCATCGCAAGAATAAGAGCTATCTTCAAAAGAACATATATAAATACGTCAAATCGTCCGATTGACATAGACAGCACAAAGATATCGACAAAACAAAGCGAATTTAATTTTAAGCATATAACCGTTAATGTACCAAAGCATAGCGTAACTGTTAAAAATCAGGAAATAAAACTGAGTCCTACCGAATTCAAACTGCTGGTGTTTTTGATGACTTATGCAGGGGAAGTGTTTTCAAGAGAAAAATTATTGGACAATATATGGGGAAACGACTCATTTGTGGAACCAAGAACGGTAGATGTACATATCCGCAGACTTCGCTCAAATATTGAAATAGACAAAACCGTTAAATTTATAGACACCGTGAGAGGCGCAGGTTATAGGTTTGTCAACGAAGATTAATAATTTTTTCCCATCTCTTATTGTTATTATTATTTAAATATTTTTACTTTATTGCCCACAATTTTTATTTTTTCGTATGAAACTAATTCAATGGCTTTAATATACATTTTATGTTCTAATTTGTGAATTTTTTCTTCTAAAAGTTCAACGGTATCATTCTCCTCGATAATAACGGGTTCCTGAAGTATTATTGGACCCGAATCTATTGCCGGTATCACAAAATGTATGGTAACGCCGGTTACTTTTACTCCATACTCAAAAGCATCTTTGATAGAATTTTTCCCTTTAAAAGCAGGTAATAGCGAGGGGTGAATATTTATTATTTTATTCAAATTTTTTAATACAAAATCATCGGATAATATCTTCATGAAACCTGCAAGTATAATATAATCAATTTTATATTCATCGACTATACCCGATAATTCTTTTTCAAACGCAGCTCTTTCGGCTGCTTTGCCGAAAGGAATATAGCATAGCTTTATATCGCCGTTCAAATTTTTTACTTTATTGAGTACGGGAGCGCCCGGATTATTGCATACTAATGCCTTAATGCTGATATTAGATAACTTAGAATCGAGTAAAGTATTTTTATTTGTTTTATTTGCAAAATGATTAATTATATTAACGGCATTTGTTCCGTTGCCTGAAGCAAGTATTATTATATTTTTATGAAAATTTTTCATATTTTTATTTTTCTTTTAATAAAATTTAATTCCTTCTATTACAATATTTTTGAATGCTCTCACATAGACATCGACATTAAGGTATTATGTTATGATTAGAAAATTTTCCGGAAGTATATGTATATATATGTACAAATACTATCATATAATTAATGTGTAATACAGATATGTAATACAGCAGTACATAAATAATCGCATCTTTTATTTTAAATAAATTTTACTTTAATCCCCGTTTTCATATAATCAGACTTAACAATGCTTCCTATTTTAAATGATTTATACGGTTTTTTATTTCGGTTATCTGTAAAATTCAACTTATTAAAATTATTGATAAAGTCAATAATCTTATCTTCAAAATCTTTATTGACGACCATTATCATACCTATCCCGCAATTAAAAACTTTATAGAACTCATCTTTTTCTATTTTTCCCTTTTCTTTCAGTATATTAAAAATTTCAGGTACCTGCCAGGAATTTTTATCAATTTCGGCTATTAACCCTTCCGGTACAATCCTTGCCAGATTTTCAGGAATGCCCCCTCCGGTAATATGCGCTATACCTTTAATATTCAGTCTTCCTTCAAATTTTTCTATCAATTTGCCGACAAGGCCGGAATATATAATAGTCGGCTCTAATAAAGCATCTGCGAGCGTTGTGCCGTCGCTTAAAAATTTATCGTTAATACTTAAAGACATCAAATCAAATACTATTTTACGCGCTAAGGAATATCCGTTTGAATGTAAACCGCTCGAAGCAATGCCTATAATAGAATCGCCCTCTTTAATGCTAAGACCGTTTATAACTGAATTTTTGTCGACTATGCCAACGGCAAATCCCGCAAGATCATACTCATTATTTTTATAAAAAGAAGGCATCTCTGCCATTTCTCCGCCTATTAAAGAACAGCCCGCAATTTTGCATCCTTCCGCTATACCTGCAATAATTTCTTTTATTGCCGGAGGATTTAATTTAGAGGTAGAAATATAATCTAAGAAAAAAAGCGGTTCCGCCCCAAGACAGGCTATGTCGTTAACACTCATAGCTACAAGGTCAAGCCCCACCGTATCATGCTTATTTGCGTCAAAAGCTATTTTTAGTTTTGTCCCAACGCCGTCGGTACCGGACACTAAAATAGGCTCTTTATATTTTAAAATTAAATTTGAAAGAGAGAATAAAGAACCAAATGACCCAAAATTATCTATAACTTCATCCCTAAAAGTACTTTTTACTATATTTGATATTGAATTAACCGCAATTTTTCCGGCTTCTATGTCCACGCCTGCATTTTTATAATCCATTATTATTAATATCCTTAAGAATTAAAATTAATTTTGATAAAATTCTATCTTTGCGATAGCGCAATTTTTAAAAAATCAACCGCTATTTATTTTTTTAAATATAATATAAAAATTAAACTATAAAAGCAAATCTAAATATATAAAAAATTATAAAAATTTAAAAAATATTATCAACAAACATTAAAAGTGAATTTAAATATGAATTTAAAGATATAAAAAATTTAAAAAATATTATCAACAAACATTTCAGATGAAAACTCGGATATATCGTCTATTGTTTCACCCGTTCCTATAAATCTTACGGGAAGGTCTAATTTTGAAATTGCATCTATAATTATGCCGCCTTTTGCAGAACCGTCAAGCTTGGTTATTATTATACCCGAAACATCAATTAATTTTTTAAACTGTTCTATCTGTGCAATAGAATTTTGTCCCAAACTGGCATCTATCACTATAAGGGTTTCTTGCGGCGGAATCCCTGCAGCTTTAGAAATAGTTCTTTTAATTTTAGCAAGCTCATCCATCAAATGTTTTTTGTTATGGAGCCTTCCAGCCGTATCGACTAATAAGACATCAAAATCTTTTTCTTTAAGCACAATAGATGCATCATGCGCCACCGAAGCAGGATCCTGATTTTCTTTACCGGCTACTACCGGAATACCTGTTTTTTTTCCCCATATTTCCATCTGTTCCGTGCCCGCCGCTCTAAACGTATCGCAAGCCGCAATTAAAACATTTTTCCCTTCGTTCTTATAAAAATTCGCCAACTTTCCAACAGTCGTCGTTTTACCTGCGCCGTTTACCCCGACAATTAAGAGTATTGTTTTTTTATTATTAAAATCAATAGGAAGAAAATTTTTAGATATTTTATCTCTAACAACTTTTTTCAGAGCGGTCTGAATTTTATCCGGATTCAATTCTTTCTCTTTTGCAACCGTTTTTCTTAAATCTTCTATTATTTCACTTGAGGCTTCAAAAGAAATATCTGATGTTATTAAAACTTCTTCTATTTTTTCTATATAATTATCATCAAGTTTTGAAGAACTGAATATAGCATTTATCTTCTCAGAAATATTATTTTTAGTTTTTTTTAACGCCTGACTAAAATTTTTAAATTTATCAAAAATTTTCATTTTTGAAAACCCCTTTTTAATATAAATTTAACTATATATTATATACTATACTGTATAATATGTTGATTGCTTATTATAACAACCTGTTCAAATTTTCTTTAATTATCTAATTAATAGTTACGGAAACAACCTTCGAAATCCCGGGTTCTTTAGCCGTAATTCCAAAAATATAATTGCCTATTTCCATAGTTTTTTTATTGTGCGTAACGATAATAATTTGCGATGAATTAGAAACTTCTCTTATCAATTTATTGAATCTGGCATTATTTGCATCGTCTAACGGTGCGTCAACTTCATCTATAACACAAAACGGACTTTTTTTTACCAGAAAAATAGCAAAAATAAGGCTAACGGTAACTAGTACTTTTTCGCCCTGAGACAAAAGATTAAGACCAGATAATTTCTTTCCAGGTATCTGAACATTTATTTCTATTCCTGCAACGTCAGCCGCGCTATCGCTTCTCATACCGGAATATGACGTGATATTGTCTGGTAAAAGGTGTTCGCCGTCCGTCTCCGTACTGCCTGCGCCGGCTGCGGGCGAGCTTTTATGCCTTACGCTTACAATGTCGGTATGCCCTCCGCCAAATAGGTAATTAAAAAGTTCATTAAATTTTTCTTTAAATTTAAGCATGTCAGAATTAAATTTTTCTCTTGAAACAGTATCCAATTTTTTTATTATATCTTCTAATGATTTCATTGATTCATTTAAATCATTATTTTGCGACGATAAGAAGCTGAGTCGTTTTAATACCTCTGCGTACTCTTCAGATGCATTCATATTAATATTGCCGGCACTGTCTATTTCATTTTTAAGTTTAATAATAGTTTTTTTAAGCTCAGAATCGTTGATATCTTGAAATTTATTGCCTGTTTCTTTGAATATATCAATATATTTTTCAGTTTCATCATCTGCAAAACCATAGACATTCAGTTCGTTAAGTTTTTCTTCAAACATCTGAATATATGTTAACGAATTTTCTTTTTTCTTTTCAGTGTCATTTTTTTCACGCCTTAATTTTTCTGAAATTAAATTTTTTTCTTCAATAGTAATTTTTATTTTTTCTAAATCAGAATCAAGCTGTTTTATGTCATCGCTAATTGTAATTAATTTTATATTAAGCTCGTCAATCTTATTTTTTTTAACAAAAATATTTTTTTTAATTGCTTCGGCAGTTTTATTTAACTCATCTATTTCATTTTTTATCTTATTATACCTGAAAATTCCGTTTTTAATACTTGATTCAATATTTTTTATTTCTTTATCAAGGTATAGCAGATTATTTTGAGACGACGACAATTCAATTCTTAGTTTTATCTCTTGTTCTTTTATTTCCTCGTACTCGTCTTCATAAACTATTAATTTTTTGTCAAGTTCCTTTTTTTGAATATCCTGCTCAGACGAAATTACTTTTAAGTTTTCCAACTCATGCAGAGATTGCTCAGTTTCATCTTCAAGCTTATTTTTATCCGACTTGATATTTTCCAGTTCTTTTTTAAGAATATTTAATCTTTCTTTAGATTTAATAATACGTCCATTTATATGTTTTATATCGTTTTCTTCAGTTATCTTCAGAATTTTATTAGACTGAACGGCAGCTTTAATATGTTCCGTCTCTTTATTTATTTCTTTTATAATATTTTCTTTAATTAAAATTTCGGATTTTTTTTGATTAAGAACATTTTCCGCCGCGGAAATATTGGCTTTTAATTGAGCTAATTTATTTTTATTTAATAAAATATTTTCGTTTTCAGTTTTTTTATCCTTCCCTGCTTTAATAAAGCCGGATGATAAAAAGATAGTTCCGTCGTGTGAAACAATATTGATTTCTGGAAAACAACCTTGAGCTTTTATATAATCAAACACTAAATCGGTATTCTCCGCATAATAAAAATCAACGGCTAATTTTTCAATTATAGTATTGTTAAATATTGAACTAAATCCGGCATCATCTTCATTTTTCTTATTTTTGTCGTCATTATTATTTATATTGTCTATATTTTCCGCAGCTGCCGTATGGCTTTCGCCGTTGTTATTATTGTTATTGCTTACGCTTATTATACTGCCGTTATGTTTCTCTGCAAAATTTATTTTAATTTTATCCTTTAACGGAAGAAGCCGTAACTTATCTATTAAATTTTTAATTTTAAATCCTTCGCTGCCCGCATAACATCGAACGTCGCCATCATTATTAACAGCGAAAGATTTATTATCGTCGGCGACATTATTTAAAACATATAAGTTGGCTGAACCGGAGCCGTTTAAATTTAAATACGCTGCCGCATTTTTTGCATCTTCAATATCTGCAATTAATATTGTTTCTAATCTATCCCCTGCCGCTTCCCATATTATTTTTTCAAATCCATCCGAAACTTCTAAAATATCGCCTAAACTTCCTAATATATTAAATTCGTCCGATTTGTCCAAAAGTTTTTTCGAACCCTCCGAAAAACCTTCATGCTGTTCTAAAAACTCTAATAATCTTGATTCATGCGATTTTAATTCTATCAATTCTTTTTCATATTTACCATAGACGCATCTTAATTCTTCCGTTTGTTTGACGGTTACGTTCAATTCTTCATTTTTTAATCTTAAATTGTTTTCTAATTCATTTAATGTATATGCCGTACTATTTACTAAACTATTTTTTGAACCAAGCAAATCTTCGTCAACGTCTATTTCTTGTTCAACCTTATTTATTAACTGTTCTGAATTTGAAATTCTCGAATAATAAGCCGTAATATTTTTTTGGTTAAACGCTTTTTTATTATTTAACATTTGAGTGCGCTCAACAGTCTTCAAAATATCATCGTTAAGAATTTCAATCTCATTTTTTATTTCTTCGGTATATTTTTTCTTTTGCTTTATTTCATTGTTTATAGACGCAGCCGCTTCTTGATTTTTTTTAAGCGCTGATTCAGATTCCTCTCTTTTGCGTTTTAAATCTTCTAACTTTAAAATATTTCTGCTCTTAAAAGTTTCACTTTCCTTTAATTCATTTTCTTTCTTTATTGTTTCTGCGTTTAACATTACTAATTTTTCTTCGGCATGCTTTATGTCAGAATTTATTCCGGATATTTCTATAATAAGCTTATTTTTATTATCTGTTTGCAGTTTAAATTTTTCATTAAGTTCATTAAAATAAGCTTTTTCTTTTATTATTGAATTTTCAGTTAAAATTAATTGATTATCAAGATTTTGTATACCGTCATTAAATTTTTCGACAGCTCTTTTATTTTCATCTATGGATGAAATTGCCTTGCTTCTTGCCCTGTCATATAAAATAAATTCGCAATATCTTTTTTCTTCGCTTATTTCCTTAAATCTCTCTAATTCTTCCGATTGCGTCTTTAAAGTCTTTTCTTGTTTTTCGACCTCGCTATAAATATCTCGAATCCGGGCTAAATTTGCATTTGTATTTTCTAATTTTCTTAATGCAATTTTTTTTTGGTTCTTAAATTTTATAATCCCTGACGCTTCCTCAAAAAGCAGCCTGAGCTCTTCAGGTTTATAATTTAATATAGAGCTTATCTTTAAAGGGTCTAAAATAGAATAAAATTTGAACGATATTCCGCTTTCAATAAAAAAATTAACATATTCCCTATATGGCACAATAATGCCGTTTAGCCTATATTCGCTTTCTCCGTCTTTATAATACCTTCTTTCTGCCGCAATTTCCGGAAAATCTTTATATCTGAAATCAATCTCGCCGTCGTTCAGAAATACACCTTTTGCAACTGCTACAGCAGATGCTTTTTTTGATTTTGAAGCTGAACCGTTAAATACAAGTTCGTTCATATTCTTAAGCCGCAATTCTTTTAAATTTTGCTCTCCTGCGATAAACCTGACGGCATCAACGATATTGCTCTTGCCGCAGCCGTTAGGTCCCACAATGACGCTAATCTTTTCATCAAACTGGATTTTAACTTTATCAGGAAAAGTTTTAAATCCTTGCAGTTCAATATATTTCAGTTTCATTATAAATTTATTAATAATTAAACAATTAAACTATGCTACGCAAAAAAACAAACAAGCGCCGAAGCGGAAAATATAGCGGCGCTGAAAGAACTCATTACATAGTCTGTTAGTTTTAAGAGGGTAAATGAATTTTCTTCTGCCAATTTTAATTCTTCATCTGAAAAATCTCCTTCAGGACCTATAAACATGGCAATTTCTAAGGCGTTATTCCGCTCTTTATTAATACCGCTGCTATCTAATGATAAATACTCAAGCAAATAATTTTTTAAAAATTTATTAGATGATACGGCGCCTATACATTTGATATCAAATGTCGTGCACAGACAAAGCGCCTCTTTAAAACTGACGGGAGACTCTATCTCCGTCATTTTATTTCTTCCCGACAATATCATCGACGATGCTGAAATTTTTTTCCATCTGTCTATCTTGCTTGAAAGATTTGAGCTGTCAAGATGTCTCACGCATCTTTCCGTTATAATCGGATATATTGAATAGATATCTAACTCGGCAATCTTTGCAATCATAACATCCATCAAATTTGAAGCAATAAGCGGTAAAAAAAGATGAATTTTAACAGATTTTTCCTTAAAATGTTTTACGGATAAAATTTTAACTCTAATGTTTTTTTTTGAAATACAACTTATAATTCCATTATATAACGCCCCCGAACCGTCATAGAGTTCAATCTCGCAAGCATTCTCTAATCTTAGCGCCTTAACATGATTTAATATTACAGGCAAATCTACTTCACTGCCTATTAAATCCTCTGATAAAATACCTGAAACATAAAATCTATTGTGCATAATATTTTCAATAAGATCATTTAAATTTTTATAAATTTGATATAACGCCCCAGCAAATCGCTATCCCTTTCATTTTCGGCGATACTAAAAGAATTACCGGTAATAATATTTTTGTAATCTATAATATCCTTTTTATTAATTTCAAATTTAGGTTCTTTAATTGATAAAACGCCGCTATTTTTAAGAACTCTGTGAAATTCATTAACAGCTTTTTCTTTTTCTTTAATTTCATGGAATGAATAATAAAGAAATACTAAATCAATCTCATTATTTTTAATTGATTTTAAATCGGCTGCGTCTTCCGTTCTAAAACTGACATTGTTTAAAAAAGAATATTTTATTAACGCCTTATCAATCATTTTTTTCTGAATATCTATAGACACCACGGAACCTTTAATACCTACTGATTTTGAAAGATAATGCGTTATAAAACCGTTAGCCGCTCCGACTTCAAGAACTTTCATATCAGGTTTTACACCCATTAATCTTATTTTTTTTTCAGGATTTTCAATAAATTTTCTAGCTGGATTGTCTAATATAAACGAAAATAATGGATTAAACAGCGGGTATGTTTTTAATTTCATAAATTTTGATTTTTTTTATTGTTAAAATAAATTGTATATACAAAACTCGCATATTTTTTTATATATTTTTATATATTAATTTACATATTTATTAAGCCGTATTCTATATTTCAATAAAATTAGGAAAAGAAATACCGGCGGATAATATAATCTGTATGCCATTTTCTATAGTAATATGAGTCTCTATAATATCTTCTTCCTTTACAATCATATTAAAACCTATATAAAGATGATTAGTCGGTATGTAAACCACATGATATAAATCTCTGTTTTCTTTTGTTCCGATATTTGTTTCAGAGGTTAAAAATCCATATACAAACTTGTTATTTTGATACCTTACCAGAACAAATTTTTTAAACGACGCTTTATCGGAAGAAAATATATCAACCCATTGTTTAGTAGATTTATATAAAAGATTTACAAGCGGAATTTTTAAAATTCCTTTTTCAAAAAAATCTATGACATTTTTTCCTATTACATTCGTAACGAGAAAACCAAAAATAAATATAATTATAATAAACGGAATTAAACCTATATCCGGTATATATACATGAAAATAATGGTCGACAATTAATGAAAACGGATTAAACAATTTATTAATTTCTTCAAGAAGCCATTTGATAACAAATATTATTACCAAAAGAGGAATAATAATGGTCAGTCCCGCCAGAAATCGTCTTTTTAGGTTAACGCTAAATTTTGAACTCATGGATTAATGCCCATCGTATTTCTATATTTATTTTTGTTTTGATTTATTTGATTTGTTATATAAACATTGTATAAAAATAGATAGGCGTTTTTTATTAAAAAATATAATAAAAAAACGCCTATCCCGACTAAAAGTTAGTCTTTAAAATTATAAATCAAAATTTAATTATAATGACTTAATATAAGCTACCAAAGCTTTAATTTGTCTACCGCTTAAGCCTGGGCCTTTCAATGCCATTTTGTCGCACATATTAAGTTTTCCGGCAAGGGTCATGTGCATATGGTGCATCTTATTAAATGCAGCTATTTTCTGTTCGGCATTTTTAACGGTCATAATGATCATACCTCTGCCGTGCATGCTGATATATGTGTCGGCGCTGTATACGTGGCAGGTAGCGCATGAAAAACCGTTAGTACCTATTGATGAGGAATAAAACAGCTTTTTTCCAAAAGCTATAAGTCTTGCCTGTTTGGCGGTCATTTTAGGCTGCCGCATTGTTTTGTGCATAGCCGTCATACCTGTTTTTGCAGAAACTTTTTTTGCGCCCGCCATCATCGCGGCGTTTGCGGAATTTAAAGGTAAGTAAATTAATAACGCAGCCAAAAAAAGAACCGGTACCAAAAATTTTTTCATAGTAAACCTCCATAGATTATTTTAATTTTAAATTATATTAATTTATATATTTTATTAACAATTATATTTATTATACACTGTTATAGTTATATTATATACATAAACTAAAATTTTTCAATATAAACAATTTATATATAGTTATGTGTAATAAATAACTTAAATAATAAAATATCCTATATCGTAACAATATTTTTTCAAAGCATCTTTCCAATTTCTCAATTCAATTTTGTAATCCGATTTAATTTTGCTGCAATCGAGTCTGCTGTTTACGGGTCTTCTGGCAGCTCTGACAAATTTATCGGATGAAACCGGAACAATAGCGCAATTAGTTCTTTTGAATACTTTTACGATTTCTGCCGCAAATTCGTACCATGACGCATAGCCTGCATCTGTCAGATGATACACCCCGTCATTGCCTTTATCGTTAGCAATTAAATCTCTGATTGCAAATGCAACATCTTTGGTATATGTAGGCGAACCGAATTGGTCGTCTACGACCTCTATTAATTTTTTAGTATCCGTCAATTTTAATATTGTATTAACAAAATTTTTGCCGTTTTTACCGTAGAGCCACTGGGTTCTTAATATAATATAGCTTGCTTTTGAATCTTTAATGGCATTTTCGCCTTTTAATTTTGAAAAACCGTATTCGTTCAAAGGGATAGTTTCGTCGTTTTCGCTGTAAGGTTCATGCTTTAGTCCGTCAAAAACATAGTCGGTACTAATGTGAATCAGCCTTGCGTTGATTTCCTTCGATGCAATTGCAAGATTGAGCGCGCCTATATGGTTAACTTTATCGGCTTTCTCTTTTTCAATCTCTGCCAAATCAACATTTGTATAAGCTGCGCAATTAACTATATAGTCAGGCTTAACTTTAGTCAATACATCAACAACATTATTTAATTCAGTAATATCAAGATTTACCGAATTGAAATTATGAACCAGAACATTGCTGCCTCTTAAAGCGGCATTGACATCTATCCCCAGCATTCCGGTAGAACCAATAACAGCAATAATTTTTTGCATTCTCATTACCTCATTTCGTACATAGTCTTGTAATAATGCCTATAGTCTCCTGAAATTATTTTTTTCCACCAGTCTTCGTTTTTTAAATACCAGCTGATAGTTAGGTCTAACCCATCATTTAAATTTAATTGAGGATTAAATCTCAGTTCTTTAGTGATTTTAGAAAAATCCATTGCATATCTTCTATCGTGCCCAGCCCTGTCTTTAACGTATTTAATTAATGATAAAGGCTTATTTAATTTTTTAAGAATTAAAGTAATAATATCTATATTTTGCATTTCGCTGCGCCCGCCTATGTTGTAAACTTCTCCGAATCTTCCTTTCTCCAGAACGTCAAGTACGCCTCTTACATGGTCGTCGACATATATCCAGTCTCTGATATTTTTACCGTCGCCGTACAGAGGAATCTCTTTTCCGGTCAGCGCATTGATAATAGTCAAGGGTATTAATTTTTCAGGAAATTGGTATTGTCCGTAATTATTTGAACATCTTGTTGTTAAAACCGGCATACCATAAGTATGAAAAAATGACATAACGAGCATATCTGCTGATGCCTTTGAAGCAGAATAGGGACTCCTGGGAGATAACGGCGTCATTTCCGTAAATAAACCGTCTTTTCCCAAAGAACCATATACTTCATCGGTAGAAATCTGAAGAAATTTTTCTATTTTATGCTCAAGAGATAATTTAAGCAGGTTTAAGGTTCCTTCAATATTAGTTCTTACGAATATAGCAGGGTTCATAATCGATCTGTCTACATGAGACTCCGCCGCAAAATTAACGACATAGTCTATGTTATTTTCATTAAAAACATTACCAAGCTCATCATTATTTGCTATATCGAGCTTATAAAATTTATAACCCGTCATGGTTTTTTCATCTATATTGCACGGATTGGCTGCATAAGTTACGCTGTCAACATTTATAATTGCAATATCTTTCCTGTTGGCTGCTATATATTTTATAAAATTTGTTCCGATAAAACCCAAACCGCCCGTTACAAGACATGTTTTCATAATTTTAAACCTCATCGTTTATTTTTTTAAAAATTGCATAATTAATTTTTTATGCCAAATAAAATTTTATCTTTTTTTAGGACAATCTGCAATGTTGTAAAATATATATATTATAAAATACATGAAGGTTTCTATGTTAAAACGCGGCACATTTGTAAATTTCCGACCAGTTCATTGCATGACCTGACCTGTCGTCATGTCATCTCATTCATCATTAAGGATTAAATGCATAATTAGGCGACATTACGCTCATACCGCTTGAGTTCAACCCGGGACTTACCATATTGCCGAAACCGTATGTCCCTATTCCTTTAAGCACTAAACCGAATGAAAATGCCCACTGATGAAAATAAGGCATGTTGGTATAACTTGCTACAAAACCCAAACAGCCGAGATTATACATTATTCCCACAGAATTAGAAATATCTTTGTGAATAGTAACATCGTAGTTTTCAGCAAGATTCAGGCTGAATCCGTCAATAATATTTAAATTGGTGCTAAGGCTTGCATAAGACAAGGTATTGGTAGGAGTAATAAGCGAAAGACTCTGCGGAAAAATCGACGCATTACTTGGATTAAACATATTTAATGCACCAAGATACCCTTGAATATCATTGACTTCCGTATAACCCAATCCTAAAGAATCGTTTCTGTAATCCGTAAGCTGCGTTCCCAAGTTATAATTATCAAAAATATAATTATAATCATCGTAACTCCACGAGCCGAGAAAATACATATTACCAAATGGATGATACCTTAACCTGCCTATTATATCGGAATTTGAATTATTATAGTTAAAATAATTCACCGGATTAATAAAATTGCCGGAGAAAGAATGATACTGATATATATCAAACCTGAATAAATTTGATATATTGCCTTTAGAATAATCTTCAATATCCCAGTTAAATCCGTATTTAACGGCACTTTCAGGCGGTATGTAATCCGTCTGGTCAAACAGAGGCAATCCGGATTGATTTACCGGCCTGATTAAATTGTAGTTAATATAAGGTTTAACAAAAGAGATTGAGCCGCTTTCGTCCTTGTTATTTTCATAATTTTTAAATAAAGTTGCGCTGCCTGCCACGCCGGCATAATAAATTTCCCTGCTTTGATTTGAATAATTCCCGTTTATTCCTGCGTTTTTGATATCATCATAGGCTGTATATCTTAATCCTGCCGAAGGAGTAATATTTATGCCGTTTAATAATTTTAGAGGCATATATAAATCTGGGAATATGTCTAATCTGTTTGCGCTGTAATAATCGGCGCTTCTTAAAATATTTAGCGATGAATTAAATTTTAAATATAAGGGGGCGAAATAAAATTTTTTAAGCTCTTCTTCACCATTTAGCGAAAGTCTTGGATATTCGTCGACTGTAGCATAATTTGCGAAAAACAGGTTATCCAATCTTAAAAAATTCATCCTTGCGGAGAAACCGCCAAAATCCTTCGTTACGGAAAAATTAGAAGAGAGCCTGTTTTTTGTCATCTGATAAACATTTGTAGAAAAATCGGTGTAGAAAGACGGATCGCTCGGAATATTTAGATTAGTCTTAAACGACATTCCGTCAATAAAATCTACATTATGAGAAAATAATAAATATCTTGTAAGGTTGGACGACAAAGCAACACTCTTGGCGTTATTGTCTTCATGTATGTAAAAACCGTATATGGAACCGTGCGAAAATTGATTAAGAGTATACCTATATTTCAGAGAATTGCCTATCCCTAAAAAACTATAATAATTTAGATTATACGTAAGGTCTTGGCTTCGACCAAGGTCAAAATAATATCCGTCACCGGCCTGATAACCGGTAAGACTGCTATATCCTGCAGTAGGTATAAGCAATCCGGAGGATTTTTTTGTTTTAATCGGCATAACCATAAACGGAAAATACAGAACCGGCACATTATGTATATAAAATAGAGAATTATATGAGAATGCGTAATTTCCCACATATATATCTGAAAAAGAAGAGTAGAGTTTCCATGAAGGCGGTTTTCTCCTACATGACGTTATATAGCCGTTTTGAACCTGATAAAATCCTTTAGCTTTATGTGTAATCTTTTGGCCGTATATAAAAATATTTTTTTTTATATAATGTATATGCGAATCATAAATATCTCCGTATCTATTTTTTAAATATACTTTTAGCTCTTTGGCTTTAGTGACGCTGCCTTTAGAATAAGCTATAACGTGACCCGTCGCAATTGCAAAACCTGTTTTATAGAAATATACCACCTTGTCGGCATATAACCGAAAATGGCGTCTTGTTATTAAAACATTTCCGGTAATAACATATTTGTCATACTTTTTATAATATATTATTTTATTTGCAGTAATATTAATCTTTGTTGTTTTTTCTACTGCTTTTTCTTTTTTACCGCCTCTGGCTGCGGCGCTCAAAGCATGGACGTTGTCTGCCTTAAAAATAATAAGGCAGACAACGAGCATAATGCCGGTTAATTTTATAATTTTATTATTTAAAAAATTTTGCATTAATTATTTAACTTAAAATAGATTAAAAATAAATAAAAACTATAATAAATAAGAAAATAATACTTAATAGATATTACACGACGGAGAATATATTTGTAATAAATATCATAATAGATACATCTAAATGCCTTGTTGATTTTTTTTAAAGTCTCCAAGCAGATAAAGCGACCCGCATACAGCTATTATCCTGCGGCAGCGACCGCCGTTCGTCGCATTATATAGCTGAAATGCTTTATCCATAGCTTCTTTAATATCCGCTGCGGCATATGAACTATTAAAATATTTTAAATCGTCGGAATATTCTTTTAACAATTTTGAATCCATTGACCTTTCATTGTCAACATTTGAAAATATTATATCCACGGTACAATTTGCATTAGCCGAATTTGACAATCGCCTGAGCATAGTTTTATAATCCTTATCTTTCATTACCCCAAAAACAAATATATAATTACTATTTTTATAATTATTTCTTAAAGAACTTATTAAATTCTTTATTCCGTCAGGATTATGCGCTCCGTCGAGAATTACCGCCGTATTATTTATATTCAGTATTTCAAATCTTCCGTCGTTTTTAAAATTAGATATGCCTTTCTTTACGCATTCTTCAGACAGATTCTTATTATAAATTTTATTTTTATAATATTTAAATAAAACTTCAATCGACAGCAGCACCACCGACAAATTGTATTTATGATATGATGCAAAAGAAGGCAATAATATATTGTTAAATGAATTCCATATTCCGTAATAATTATATATATTTTTTTTATGCGTTATTTTAATTAAGTTTGTAGAAAAATACACGGCTTTTTTATGAATTGCTTCATTTATTAAAATTTCCCTTATGGCAGCTTTTCTTTCGCCGGTTATAAAAATAGAATTTCTTTTAATAATACCGGCTTTATCAAGGGCTATTTTTTTATACGAATTGCCTAAAATTTCAGAATGGTCTATTGAGATATTGGTAATTATAGACAGTAAAGGTTTATTTATAATATTAGTAGCATCCAGCATACCGCCGAGACCGGCTTCAATAACGGCGATATCGACATTCTTTTCCTTAAAATACTTAAAACAGATAGCGGTAGTCAATTCAAAGAAACTATTATTAAATCCGCCGGATAAGAAAAA
>JAKAQK010000032.1 GCA_021822625.1 bacterium
GCTTTTTTTTTGCTTTGTCATTTTTATTAATCATCCGCTTAAATTTTTAACTAAATTAATAAATCAAATAACATATAATTTATATTTACACAAGGAGATAAAATGTTTGTAAAAGGATTAAAATGCAGGGAATGCGGCAAAGAATATCCCGATAGCGCTCTTTATGTCTGTGATTATTGCTTTGGTCCATTAGAAGTAGATTACGATTACGATAAAATTAAAAAAAATATAAGCGTCGAGAAAATTAAGTCAAGGCAGCCGAATATGTGGAGATATAGAGAATTGCTCCCCATTAAAGGCGATATAGTAATAGGCAAAGATGTTGGATTTACTCCTTTGGTTAAGGCGGATAATCTTGCCAAAGTTTTAGGTATTAAACATTTATACATAAAAAACGATGCAGTCAACTTTCCCACCCTTTCTTTTAAAGACAGAGTGGTTTCCGTTGCTATAGCTAAAGCAAAAGAATTTGGTTTTAAGGTAATTGCGTGCGCCTCAACCGGAAATCTTGCAAATGCGACTGCCGCGTGTTCTGCCGCTTCAGGTTTCGAATGTTTTGTATTTATTCCTTCAAATTTAGAAACGGGCAAGGTTCTCGGAACGTTAGTATACGGCACTAATTTAGTCAAAATTGAAGGAAGTTACGATAAAGTGAATAGATTGTGCACTGAAATTGCAGGTAAGCATAACTGGGCATTTGTAAATATAAACTTGAGACCTTACTATGCCGAAGGTTCTAAAACTCTTACTTTTGAAATGCTTGAACAATTGGGTTTTAAAGCTCCGGATAACATTGTTGTTCCAATGGCCGGGGGTTCGCTCATTACAAAAGTCGGAAAATCAATTGAAGAATTTGAATACTGCGGGTTAATAGAAAAGCATAATGCTAAAATTTTTGGAGCACAGGCTACAGGATGTAATCCGATTACCTCGACGGTAAAAGAGAAAAGAGAATTTATTAAACCTGTAAAAACACCGGATACCATTGCAAAATCCCTTGCAATAGGTAATCCTGCAGACGGTTATTATGCTGCAGACTTAATGCATAAAAGCGGCGGATTCGGCGAAGATGCTACAGACGATGAAATAGTCGAAGGCATGAAACTGCTGGCATCTACCGAGGGTATATTTACCGAAACAGCCGGAGGCGTTACGGTAGCAGTTGCTAAAAAGCTTATTGAAAAGGGATATATTAATAAAAATGAAACGACAGTACTTGCCATTACAGGTAACGGTTTAAAGACCTTAGAAGCGCTTAACGGAAGATTAGACGAGGCTCCTGTTATAAAGCCTAATTTGGAAGAATTTGAAGAAATCTTAAAAAAAGTGCGGGATAAAGAAAAAAACAAAAAATGAAATAATAAAAAAATTAAACAATTTATTTAATTAATAAATTAATAATAGTCTGGAGGAAATATGGCTATAATTGTTAGAATACCGACGCCTTTAAGAACATTAACAGGCGGCAAATCGGAAGTTGATGCTGCGGGAACTAATATTTTAGAAATTATTAACGACCTTGAAAAAACTTATCCGGGAATAAAGGAAAGGATATGCGAAAAAAATGACCAGGTCAGAAGATTCGTTAATGTTTATTTAAACGACGAAGATATAAGATTTATAGACAATAACGATTCAAAGGTAAAAGACGGAGATATAGTTTCTATTATACCCGCAATCGCCGGAGGGTCTTCAGAAAAAAAAAAATTCTATTTAAATTATCCTCAGGAAGTAATTAAAGACCCGCTGATATATTTAATAGGTAAAAATTACAATGTAATAACTAACATTAGAAGCGCCAGTATTTCTAATGATATAGGTATACTTGCCCTCGAAGTTGAAGGCGAACAGACAGATATAGAAAAAGCAATAAAATTCTTAGAATCTAAAGGTGTGAGCGTTGAGCCTATCGTATTAGATATTATTGAATAAGTTAAATTTTATTTATGTTATTTTATGAACGGAGGTTATTTTGGATTTTACGGAAGAACAGATTAAAAGATACGCCAGGCATATAATATTGCCCGAAGTCGGCGGAGAAGGTCAGGAAAAATTATTATCTTCTAAGGTCCTTTTAATAGGCGCCGGCGGTTTGGGAGCTCCCTGCGGTTTATATCTGGGAGCTGCAGGAATAGGGACGCTCGGCATAGCCGATTTTGATACTGTTGACCTTTCAAACCTTCAAAGACAAATATGGCACGGCAATAAAGACGTAGGAAGATATAAAGTCGATTCGGCAAAAGATTCTATTGAAAGAATTAACCCCGATGTCAAGGTCGTAACATATAAAGAAAAAATATCTTCCGACAATATACGGGAACTTATTAAAGATTATGACGTGGTAATAGATGCTACCGATAATTTCCCTACACGATATCTGATTAACGATGCATGTCATTTTTACGGAAAACCTCTTGTTTACGGTTCTATTTTCAGGTTTGACGGACAGGCTACAGTGTTTTTGCCCGACAAGGGTCCTTGCTACAGGTGCTTATTCCCTTCACCTCCACCGGCAGGATTAGTTCCAAGCTGCCAAGAAGCCGGCGTTTTGGGCGTCTTACCGGGCGTCATAGGAACAATACAGGCAAACGAAGCCATAAAGATAATACTTGGCGTAGGAACGACATTAAACGGCAGATTACTAATATATGATGCCTTAGATATGAAATTTACAGAAATGAAACTGAGACAAGACAGAACTTGTCCGCTTTGCGGAGAAAATCCGACAGTGGTCGATCTAATAGAATATGAAGAATTATGCGAATTTAAAGCTTGATGTAATTGCAATACAGCAAGCCATTTTTATTGTTTAACTGAAATAGTTATTTTTCAAATTAATAAAAATATATAATAAATAATATAAAATAAAATTTGTCGGAGAGTGCATTATAATGGCCGAATACAATAGCGAATTAGACATTAAAGGCGAAATATGCCCTTTCACTTTTGTCAGATCCAAACTTGCATTAGAAAAGATAAATCAGGGCGAAATACTGAGAATAATCGTAGATTATGAGCCTGCTATAAGAAATGTTCCCCGTTCTATGGAAGAACAGGGACATAAGGTTATTTCCATAAATAAAATAAACGATACCGATTATGAAATAATAGTCGAAAAAAACGGTTTAAAAAAATAAGTAAATCATAATGGCAAAAGAAGAAATAACTGAAAATGATTTAAAATATAAATTAAATTTTTTAAGTTTAAATATATTTAATTCTATCGGGAGAACAAGTATTTGTTTACTAAATAATTTATTTAACTGTTCCGGCGGCTCAAAGGTTTACGCTAAAACAGAATCTCAAAATCCGGGCGGCTCGATTAAAGACAGACCCGCATTTTACATGCTGAGGGATGCAGTAAATAAAAATATTCTTAAACAAAATATGACTATAATCGATTCTTCTTCCGGCAATACCGGTATTTCCTACGCTATGATAGGTTCATTTTTAAACCTCAAGGTAAAAATTTACGCACCTTCCAATATGAGCGAAGAACGTAAACAGCTTATAAAACTTTACGGTGCAGAATTAATTCTGACCCCTGCCGAAGAAAGTCATGACGGAGCTATAAAAAAATCCCTTGAAGAATATAAAACAGGCGGAACCGATATCTATTATATGCCCGACCAATATAACAACCCGAATAATGCCCTGTCGCATTATGAAACTACGGCGGTAGAAATTATTAAACAAACAGGCGGCAATATAGATTATTTTGTGACCGGCATAGGAACAGGCGGAACAATTCTCGGCATTGGAAAAAGATTAAAAGAATATAATAAAAATATCAAAATTATAGCAGTCATTCCTGATAGTCCGATGCACGGCATAGAGGGTTGGAAATATAACTATTCATTTAATTTTAAAGGTTTTGACCATAATAATATCATAGACGATTACGTTAAAGTCGATACGGAAGGCAGTTATTTAATGCTGAAAAAGCTTATAAAAAAAGAAGGGCTTCTATGCGGTTTTTCTTCAGGCGCTAATTTATACGGGATATATAAGCTTTCTCAAAAATATAATGGAAACTATGTCACGGTTTTGCCGGATACCGGCTCCAGATATTTATCAACCATCGTTTTTAAAGATATGTTTTGACATACTCCCCATGCCTAAAGGCAGTGGATTCCGGTATTAATGGCAAATGCGGGTAATTTTAGATTATAATTTTAGAATGATAAAATTAATTGTTTATTGCACGTTATTGACTAACTAATAACAATTATGATAATATATATTTAAGATATAAATGCTAGGGGTGCCTGTTTTGATTGTGCGATTCCAATTGCACGGTCGAATATGTAATACACAAAAGGCTGAGATCGGATTTATATATCTGGAACCCTCTGAACCTGAATATGGACAATACCAGCGAAGGAAAGCTTATAAACTTATTTACATAACAATAATTTAGAACAATTTTTAAATTGCCTGAATTGCCTTATGGTATGTTGTATTATTCTTATTTGTAGAAACCAATGTAATCGGTATAATATAACTTTGAAGAAATACGCATACATAGGCAATATACAACGCACAATCGATAACGCAATAGGCAAATAGACAGTTTCTGAATTATTTTAAATTTATTAAATAAATATAAAAGCGGTCCTTAAAGCTGAAATTTTCATACAGCAGCTTTAAGGATTTTTTTTTATTTTGCGTGCTTTTTTTATAAATTATTTCTTAATTAATCATTTAATTAATCTTAGGTAAACAATAAAATAACTATCACATGATATATATCTGTAAAATAAATAATAAAATTTAACGACTTTAATTATAAAAAATAAATTATGCTCATTTACGTAAACGATAAAGAAATCAATTTAAATGAAAACCTGACTATAGCCCAGCTCATAGACAGTCTTAATCTCAATATTAAAAGTACGGCGGCCGCAGTTAATAAAGAAATCGTGCCGAAGGCTAAATATGCAGAATTTATCCTGAAAGATAAAGACAGATTAGACCTTGTGACAATCGCACCGGGCGGATAATTTTATTTAATTACAAATAAACCATTTTACAGATAATATCAAAAAGGAGAATACATGGCTATAATACCCAATAATCATTTGACGACAAATTTTGAAGACAAATTAAAAATAGGCAAATATTCTTTTAAGTCGCGTTTAATAGTCGGGACGGGCAAGTATCCGGATTTTATCACTATGCAAAAAGCAATAGAACTTTCGGGCGCTGAAATTATAACGGTTGCAATAAGACGTATAGATTTTGAACAGAAAGAAAATATGCTATCATTTATCGACCAGGATAAATACACACTTTTGCCAAATACTGCCGGATGTTTTACGGCTGAAGACGCTATCAGTACGATAAGATTGTCACGCGAACTCGCCATATTTAAAACCGACCTTGTAAAATTGGAGGTCATAGGCGACCCCAAGACTCTTTATCCGGATAACGAAGAACTCTTAAAAGCTGCAAAGGTTCTGGTAAACGAAGGATTTACGGTTATGCCTTATATTATTGACGACCCCATCGTCGCAAAAAAACTTGAGGACATCGGCTGTCCCGTTGTCATGCCTCTTGCTTCGCCGATAGGTTCCGGTTTGGGAATAAGAAATCCCTATAATTTAAAAATAATAAAAGAAACCGTTTCTATTCCGGTAATAGTCGACGCAGGCGTGGGTACCGCATCCGATGCCGCTAAAACTATGGAGCTGGGAGTTGACGGAATTTTAATGAATACGGCAATAGCCGGAGCTACTGACCCGCTAAATATGGCTCTAGCTATGAATTATGCAGTCAAAGCCGGCAGGCTGGCTTTTTTATCTGGGAGAATTCCGATGAAACTATACGCATCTGCTTCCTCGCAAATGGAAGGGATTGTATTTTAATATAAATAAATTTTTGTATATATGCAATCTTAATATAAAAAATATGATAAACATAAATCAATATCATAAATTGGATAATGTCTTTAATAAGATTAATAAATCTGAGCGGATAGATAACGATGAACTTTTAAATCTGCTTGATGATAGCGAAAATTTTAACGAAATTATACAATGCGCAGCTGAGCTTAATAAATCCGTAAACGGCGATAATATTTCATATGTGGTCAACAGAAATATTAATTTTACAAATATCTGCTCTCTGAATTGCAAATTTTGCGGATATAAAAGAACTGCTAATTCAAAAGACTCATTTGTTTTAACAACCGACAAAATTATTGATAAAATAAATGAAGGTTATAATATCGGTATAAATGAAGTTTGCGTAACCGGTGGCATAAATCCAGATTTTAATCCTGATTTTTATTTTAATTTAATTAAATCTATAAGAGCCGCTTTTCCGGAACTTCATATACACGCATTCTCTCCGCAGGAAATTTTTGTACTTTCTGTCAAAACAGGCTTCTCGTTTGAGAAAATTTTTGAAATTTTAAAAGAAAACGGACTCAACTCAATGCCTGGAACAGCTGCTGAAATTTTAGCTCCTGAAACGAGAAAAGCAATATGTAAAGATAAGATATCCACATTACAGTGGACTGAAATAATTAAAACAGCGCATAAAATGGATATAAAATCTTCGGCTACTATTCTGCTCGGACACATTGAATCAAACGCCGATATAGTTTATCATCTTGATTTAATAAGAAAAATTCAGGACTCGACAAGCGGTTTTACGGAATTTATTGCCTTACCTTTTATTGCGTCAAAAACTTCATTAAAGCATCAGGTTAAAACGGGTATCGGCGCCGACAGTCAAAAAATACTAAAATTTTACGCTATATTAAGATTGTACCTAAACAATTTCAAAAATATTCAGACAAGTTGGCCTAAAATAGGCGCTGAACTTGCCGTCCAATCACTTTCATGCGGAATTAACGATTTCGGCGGAACGCTCATGGAAGAAAATATTACAAAAAGCGCCGGAGGTAAATTCGGCGAGTATTTAAGTGAAAAAGATATAATATCTCTTATAAAATCAGCCGGAAAAAATCCGGTAAGAAGAGATACGCTTTATAATTATTTGCAGCAATAAAAGAGGACGGATTTATTTTATTTTTGTGTTAACAGCCCTAATTGCCAAATTATATCTTCTTCTATCGCTGCAAATTTTTCAGTTATAACTGATACTAATGACATGCATGAATATCGTTGCCGTTTCCATGATGAGTATCATGTTCACTGCATATATGACCTTCTTCAAACTTGTTAAATTTGTTATCTTTACTGTCCTGTAACACCTCGGAAATTAAATTTTTATTAGTTTTAAAAACATCGATTCCGCCTCTTTTAAGATTTCTTATCGCACCTTCGCCGATACCGAAACATACAACGGCATCGACATTTTTATCTGCAATAACACCGATTGGATTACACATATTGTGTTCATGAATCTTATTAGAATTAGAAATTATTTCGGATGTTTCATTTTCTGTATCATAAATAAAAAAGTATGGAGCATTTCCAAAATGCTTGCTTACCTTGACCCCTTCAAAGCTTATCGTTGGAATACATAATTTCATAATTTTTCTCCTTGATTGTTAATTAATAATTAATTAATTTTTAATTTAATATTAAAATTCACGTTCATTTGGAACATCTTGAACGCCTTCCTCTGCCGCTGCCGCATTCTCCGCTGCCTTTATTTGCTCTCTGAAACTTTTTGGATCCGCATTTTGGACATTCCGCAGGTCTGCCCGTTCCAAAAGATTCTTCCCATTCATTTTTACACCCTGAGCATAAAAAACGTCTCTTCATTGCAATAACACCTCCTTCAATTTTTAGCGCTTTACCGTTAACTATACAATCAGCAATTTTTTTATGAGCAGACGTTATAATATTACCGAACGTCTGACGTGAAATACCCATTTTTCCGGCAGCGTCTTCCTGATACAAACCTTCAAAATCACCAAGCCTGACAGCTTCTAACTCGTCAACCGTTAATATTATTTCTTCTAATAATTTTGCCGGAATACCGTTTGGCTTAAAATAAGTTATGACTGGTTCGCTTTCAACTGTTCTGCATTTAAACGGTCTCATATTTTTTGCGTTATTTATTATAAGTTAACTGCATTAATTTTTATTTAATTTTTATTTAATTTTTATTTAATTTTTATTTAATTTTTATTTAATTTTTATTTAATTTTTTTTGACGTGTAACAATTTTAGTTACATCAAAAATAATTATTGGCATATGCTAATAATTATATATTAAATGTTTTTTAAAACTTTGTCAACAAAAAAAAATTATAATTTATTTTTTCTGATTTATATTCTTTGTAACCTATGTAAAATATGGCAACAATATAAAAAGAATAATAAATTATAATCAGATTTATAAAAAAAATTTTATATATAACTTGACTATATAAAAATAATTTTATATACTTAATTTAACGGTTTAATTTAATTATAATTAATAGATTAAGCATTACATTAATAGATTAAACTTGTTAACTGCGCAATAATATCAAAATATAATTAATGTAATTTAAAATTTAATGAAATTAGGAGAACGAACATGAATGAAAAAACTATAGTTTCAAGTTGCTGCAATTTTGGCGAAAATAAATCGGTTAAAGATGTCGCCACTGCAATAAAAGATTTAGACGGCGGCGTTCTTATTGAACTAAATTCTTCAGAAATTAAAAAAAGCGATATGGAAAAAAGTATAGAAAGCTGCAATACCGGTAAATGCGATTGCTTAAGCAAAGCTCAAAAAAAAAGAATAGAATCTATTTCTCTCAAAGAAGATTCGGACGGCAAATTGTCTATAGAAATTAAAGGGGATGTCACTAAGGACGAAATAAAAACAACGATGGAAAAAGTAATGAGAAATCAAAGTTGCTAAAATAGCAATAAATAATCAATTAATTTAATATAAACAAAGCTCACGGCGTTTTTGGCTTTTTAGGAAATTTTATGATATAATACATATATGAAAAATTAATAGAAATATTCATAAAAACCTAAAAAGCTAAAATGCCGAGTTTAATAGCAAAAAAAAATAATAAAAACAAATCAACGGGGTACGAACAGCTTATTGAGCCTGTTGTACAGGCCGATTTATCCGATAATTCAAATATATGCAATATCGACGAAGTCAGAGAATTTTTTTACGCACTTTCTGATAAAATTAGATTGAAAATAATAAAATTATTAACGGAAAATGAAGAAATCTGCGTTTGTAAATTTCAGGAAATCTTTAAACTTCCGCAGCCGAATCTTTCCTTTCATCTCAGCATACTAAGAAAAGCCAACTTAGTTAAAACTAGAAAAAAAGGCACGTGGACTTTTTATAAACTTAATAAAGAAAATTTTATTATTAATATTTTGTTTTCCACGATAAAAAATATGAGGGATGACGAAAATAATAATAATGGCGATGGTAAAAATGAAAACTGTTTGAAAGAGACATTATGCGACTGCGATGTGAAATAAAATATAAACTTATTTATATACAAATGTACAATGTAGGTATAAATATTGTATAATTATAAAAAAATTTAAAAAATAAATATAATCAAATAATCAAAGCGTAAATTATAACAATAACAAAAAATGCCGCTGATAATTTCTGAAGAAAATTTAACTATAATTAAAAAACATGTTGCCGAAATTTTTCCTTATGAAGCATGCGGAGCTATGCTTGGCATCTTTGACGGCTATGATAAAAAGAAAATAACAAAAATATTTCCGGCACAGAATAAATACAGAAAAATAGCTTGGGACGCATTTGAAATTGAACCTAAGGATATGCTTGAAATAGACAAACTTTCAAGAAAAGAAAATATAGAAGTAATAGGATTCTACCATTCACACCCAAATCATCCTGCTGTTCCTTCAACTACCGATATCGGCGCTTCATGGCCATATTATTCTTATACAATAGTTTCCATAAAGGGCAATAAATTAGAAGATGTAGCCGATATTAAAAATTATTTGATGCCCGATAAAATTAACAAGCCGATTATTGAGGAAATAATTATTACAGAATAAACACAAAACAAACATAACTATAAATATGTTTTTATATTTATGCCGCCATAATTAATAAGGAAGGAATATTAACTTGTTTTGCAATTAAACAGGCGGCGCTGTTTTTAGAGTTGCCGGATATGATATCTTTTTTTTATTTTTTATATATTATTACCGATAATTGCCGTAAAACCCCTTATACTACATCAGTTCCGCCAGCAGCAATTCGGCAAGTTCAGGTTTATTCATTCTTTCAAATTTTTTTATTTCAAGTAACGGTTCGTAATTTTCAATTGATTTTTTGTTGATTTCATTGCGGCTTTTATTAGTTGCTGCCGCATTGAATTCCGATATTTTTTTTATCAGATATCCTTCGTTTTCATCGCTTCCTATTATATTTCTTGAAACATCATTTACAAAAATGTAATCTAATGATTTTTCTTTAAGTTTTTTCTGTGCATTTTCAATTATATTATCGGTTTCAGCGGCAAATCCAAAAACTATCTGGCCGTCTTGTTTATTTTTTGCGATAAGTTTAAGAATATCTTCGTTTTTAATAAGATTTAACATCATATCTACAGTACCTTTAGGACTTATATCCTCTTTTTTAATCTTAAAAACGCTTTTTTCTTTTACGCCGAAATCGGAAACTGCCGCCGTCATAATTAATATATTACTATCTGAAAATTTTTTCATAATACTATCCTTTAAATCTTGAAAACTTTGCGCTCTAATCAGTTTTATTTTTTTGCTTATATATAAACATGAAAAATCTATATTGCATGCTATCAGCGTAACGTCTGCTCCTTCCTTAGCTGCTTCGTTGGCGATAGCAACCCCCATTTTTCCGCTTGAAGCGTTAGATATAAATCTTACGGGGTCAATATATTCTCTTGTTCCCCCTGCCGTAATCAATATTTTTCTGCCCTTTAATCGATTATTTTTAAATACGCTTTCAAGTTCGAAAATAATATCAGCAATTTCGGGAAACTTGCCTTCTCCAAAATCACCGCAGGCCAGCTCTCCCGAAGCAGGAGATATAAAAAAATATTTTTTCGAAGACATTTCTTTTATATGTTTCCGTAAAATTTCATTTGAATACATTTTGCCGTTCATTGCAGGAATGAACACGCACGGCTTGTCGCCGGAAGCTGAAACGGTGAGCGTTATTAAAGAATCTGCTATACCGCAGGCAATCTTATTTATCGTATTATATGTAGCGGGGGCAATAACTATGGCATCTGCCGTTTTTGCAAGTTCTATATGCGCAAGAGGAATTTCAAAAGCGTCATCGCTATATACTTTTTCTCCAAATGACTTAAATATATAAGGAGAAATAAACTTGGAAGCCGATGAACTGAGGATTATAACAACTGAAGCGCCTTCTTTTTTTAAGACTCTGTATAGTTCAACTGCTTTATAGCTTGCTATTGAACCCGTTATACACAGGATAATTTTTTTGTTTTTAAATACCATATTTTTTTATACGCTGTTGCTATTGCCGGATTCATAGAACCGAAAGATTACAAAAAATAAGGATTATTTTTTTTCTCATATCCTATAGTCGTCTCTCTGCCATGACCCGGGAATACCTTAATATCGTCATCTAATTTAAACAGCTTATTTTTAATGGAGTTTATTATTTTGTCGGAATCCCCTCCGAAAAGATCGGTTCTTCCTATCGTTTGTCTGAATAAAGTATCTCCGCTGAAAAGAAATCGATTATTTACCAAAAATGACGTGCTTCCGGGGGAATGACCGGGCGTGAAGATTGTTCTGATATTAATGCCGCCAATATTTATCGCTTCATTTTCATCTAATTTTTTATCTATTGAAATACTCTCGCCTGAAAAATCAAATCCCAAATAATCCGCCTGTTCTTTTAAATTGTCAATAATAGACTGTTCATTCTCATTTGCATAAAGAAAGATATTATATTTTTTTTTAAAATAATTAACCATAGCTACATGGTCAATATGGCAATGAGTATTCAATATAAATTTCAGGTCAATATCATTTTCTTTAATTAAATTATCAATTTTAGCTTCCTGACCTCCAGGGTCAATAATAAATCCGGGTCTTTCGCTGTTTTCATCGTCATAAACAAGATAAGTATTTACCTCAAAAGGTCCTGAAGGTATTATAAAATATTTTACGGACAATACTCTAATCTCCTTATAATTATAAATAGTTAAAATTTTAAAAATAAATTTGTAAAGCTCTTTATATTATAGCATTTTTTATTTATTTAAATAGGTTTTAAATGATTCAATTAATAAGTTTAACGTCTCGGACGTGTCTGCTTCCCCATATATTCTCATGACCTCTTCAGTTCCGGAAAGTCTTGCCAGCAGCCATGCATCATCTTCAAAAAAGATTTTATATCCATCGACAAAACTTTTATTTATTACTTTTTTCCCTTCAAAAATTGAAGGAAATGCCGCCATTTTGCTATCTATATTCGCTTTAAACTTCTCTCTGTTAACAGGTTCATTAATACGCTTAGTAAAGATAGGGCCGAATTCTTCCATGAATTCTTTAACTAAACTGTTTAGCGGTTTCTTATAGAAAGAGAGCATCTCAAGCACTAACAGGCATGTGAATATGCCGTCTTTATCAGGGGTATGGTTTATAACTGTAAGCCCTGACGATTCTTCTCCCGCCATTATAACTTTTTTTTCGGAAATTAATTTTCCGAGATATTTAAACCCGACAGGGGTCTCATGAATTTTAAAACCGTATTTCCTCGCAACCCTGTCAATAAGCGCTGAGGTAGCTACGCTTCTTGCAGCATCGCCTTTTATATTCTTCCCTGAAATATAGTAATTATAAAGCATAGGTAAAATAATATTAGGTTCGACAAATCTGCCTTCTTCGTCAATTATCCCGTATCTGTCGGCGTCACCGTCCGTAGCAAGTCCGAACGCTATTTTCTTATTTTTGCCGTCTGCATTATTATTGTTTTTATCGTTATATTCTTTAATTCCTGCTTTAAGATCGGTTAAATTTTTATCTGACGGGTCAGGTGCTTTTCCTGCTCCAAAAAAGGCATCTCTTTGCGAATTCAATATGTCAAAATCTATGCCGTTTTTTTTTAGCACCTTGTCTATTACGCCGCTGGAAGTACCATGCATGGGGTTTACAATAATATAAATATTGCTGCCGTTTGATTTTATCAGATTAAAATTTATTTTATCTTCTATAAGACCTATATAGTAATCAATAAAACTTACTTCTTTTAATAGAGATTTATCTTTAGCTTCATCAAATTCAATAAATTTATAATGCGGATTTTTGAGCAGTTCATTTGATTTATCGGTAATAATTTTAGTATCCTCAGGAAGAGCAGGTCCTCCCCACTCAGGCGAAAACTTAACCCCGTTATAATTATAGGGATTATGGCTTGCGGTAATATTAATAGCTCCCATCGCTTTTTCTTTTAATATTGCCGCTGCAAGAACCGGAGTAGGCGTAAAGGTTTCGCAGTACAATACTCTAAAGCCGTTAGCGCAAAAAACACCGCTTGCGCATTTTGCAAATTCTTCAGATAAAAAACGTGTATCATATCCTATAATTATAATTTTTTCTGTACTGCCTGCCGTAATAGTATGTTCGTTTTGAGCGTCGCCGTTCTGTTTGTCTTTCATAGTCTTGCCAAGAACAACGCTTTTTTCAACTAAAAAATTACATATCGCCTGAGAAACTATCTTTACATTTTCATAAGTAAAATCATCGGCTATTTTCCCCCTCCAGCCTGACGTGCCAAATTCAATTTCCATATTTTTTACTCTCCCCATTAAATTAACTTATTATAATCATTTAATCTAAATTCTAAATAAATATTGCCGTCCATTTGACATATGACTCCATGCCGTACAAGATTTATAATTTAATTTTCATTGTGCATATCTTAAGATTGAAAACTGAATGTTCTTTCATTTTTCCATTCTTCAATATTGTTTTTAAACTGTTCTAAAAACTCAACCGCTTCATCCTTAGTTTTACCTTCGGAATAAATTTCAAAATATGCCCCCTCCGATGCAGGAGTGGATAAAACCCATCCGTCTGTTTTAAAAAGTTTTATTCCATCGACGAACAATGCATCTTCGTCTTTATACGTTTCTATGAATTTTCTCATAATGAAACCTTTTAATTCTATGGGACACGGTACGGTTGTATATTTAAAATAACTGGGTTCTATATATCTCAATTCATTTTTAATCGAAGTATTTAAGATTGCCAGCATTTCTAAAAGTTTTATCGCCGAATACATTCCGTCAAATGCGGGCTGAAATATGGGATGTATATATCCGCCCTCATTGTCCCCCGCAAAACATATTTGAGAATTTGCCGCCTTTTCCATCAGAGCGCTTGAAAAATTTTTTGCAGGAATTACTTCGAAAGCATATTCTTTTGCTAATTTGCTTATATTGAATGAAGAATTTACAGGCACGGAAATAATTTTGTTCTGATTTTCCGTTTTCATAACTAAAAGACTCATGAGCGAAAGTGCCGTATTGCCATCAATTACATCGCCGTTTTCATCGCATATGAAAATTTTTTCTCCGCCGTTATCCATAAAAATCCCTATATCAGCATTAATTGACCTTACAATACCGGAAAGATCCTTTAACGATTTTTTAAATTCTTCGTCGCTTTTTGTTATTTTAGTCTGGTCAAGATTGGCATTGAGATGAACGGATTCAACGCCCAATTTGCCTATTATCGCCGGAAATATTTTGCTGGAAGATCCGTAAGAATAATCTATGACTATTTTAAAATTCCTTTTAGCAATTTTATCGACATCTATTGTTTTTAAAAATCCATCGGTATAATATTCCGTGCCGTGTGTGGGGTAAAAAATTTCTCCTGTGTCTTCGGAGCCCACCCGTGTAAAATCTTCTCTGAAAAACAATCTCTCTATCTTTTGTTCACTCGCAAGAGAAAGGTCTAATCCTTCCGAGTCAAAAAATTTGATATTTATCAGTTTTCTGTCAAATGGATGTTTTCTTACATGAATACCGCCGAATGTTTTATACTGCCGGGCCTGATACCTTGCAATAGGTATAGGGGTATCGCTAAAATCGTTTACATTAACGCCGACGGAAAGAACGCCAGACATCATAGCCCTTGAGAAAAGCCTTGATGCTTTATGACTGTCTCTTGAAACGGATATTGTCTTAGATTTGCCTATCGATGCGCCAAAAGCGGCGCCTAATTTTGAACAAAATTCCGGCGTTATTTCATAATTAGCAAGTCCTGTAACTCCATACTGACCAAAAATTCTTGCGCTCCATTTATCAGACCAGATTAAACTTTCGGAGAGTATAGCGCCGTCTTCCACATTTTTAAACGGCCATATTTTCACATTGGGATTTATAACCGCATCGTTTCCTATTATACATGCATCTGAAATAATTCCGCCCGTACCGATGAAGACATTATTTCCTACCTGCGTTCTATATCCTAATATAGTTTCTTGTAATTCGCATGAGCTGCCGATATGCGAATTCTTTCCGACAACAGAGCCGCTTATCGATGTATTCCCTAGTATAATTACATTGTCGCCTATAACGCAGTTTTTGATTTTGCATTGCTGCATTATTTTAATATTTTTACCGAATATCGAATTTTCAACATCAGAAGTTATATCAATTATTGTACCTTCAGCAATGCGTACATTTTTTTTTGTTAAATGTCCTCCGTCTATATCGATATCAACCTTACCTGCGATAATATCGAGATGGCTTTGTCTGTATTCAGAAAGCGTACCTACGTCTTTCCAATATCCGTCGGAAATAAAACCGTACAGATTCATATTGTTTTTCATGATAGAAGGAAATAGCTCTTTAGAAAAATCAAATTCCTTTTTTTCTGGTATAAATTGGAATATATTTTTATTTAAAATATAAATTCCGGTATTTATAGTATCGCTAAAAACCTCGGACCATGACGGTTTTTCAAGAAATTTATTAATTTTACCTTCATTGTCGGTAATAACTATTCCATAAGGGAGCGGATTTTCAACCCTTGTCAGAACTATAGTCGCATCAGCATTTTTTTCTCTATGAAAGTCGATAGGTTTCTGAAGATTAAAATCTGTAATGATATCGGCGCTTATAACCATAAAACTGTCTTCTTCAATAAATTTTTCAACATTTTTAACGCTTCCGGCAGTACCATAGTCTTCATCGGCAAGAATGTATTTAATATTAACTCCGAATCGGCTACCGTCTTTGAAATAGCTTGTAATAACCTCAGGCTGAACATAAAGCAAAACGATGAGATCTTTAATCGAATATTTTTTTAATAAATTTATTACGTGCTCCATCATAGGTTTGTTGGCGACATGTATCATCGGTTTAGGGGTGTTATTCGTCAACGGCTTAAGTCTTGTTCCAAAACCTCCTGCCATAATAACAGCTTGCATAGATTAATTTTCCTCCTTTTTATGCTTTTTTATTATAAAAGTATCACTAATTATATTAATTAAAATATAAATATGTTAATTATCTATTTAATTAACGAACTAAATATGATATGGTAGAAAGATATATGAAGTTGCATGAAACGCGAAAGCGTAATCAGTATTAAAAAAATATTACATATTTAAATGCAGTTGCCGTACATCAAACATATGACATAAAATAATTATAATAAATTACCGCGCGAATATTTAGCGTGCGTCATAAAATATTAAACTATCAAATCAATATTTATATAATACACTCATACTTTAATTATATCTTAAATTATTTAAAAAAATAATAAATTTTAAAAATTTTAATAAAAAAATTATGCTTACATACATATTGCATTTAGATACGCTGCTGTTCTTATTTATAAATAATAATTTTCATTTTTCAATGCTTAACGAAAATATGAGGGCGGTCACATTCTTAGGCAACGGTTGGGTCGTCTATTGGCTGGTTCTATTATTTGTTTATATGTACAACAGACAAAATTTTAAAAAATCTTTCTTTTTACTATTTATTACTCAGTTGGTACCAGGCATATTCGATATTATCTTAAAAAGATTAATAAACAGGCCGCGGCCTATCGTCGCAATGCATAAATTGATAGTACAGGGTTTAGTGCATATAAATCTTTTAGGAAGGCATCTTACCGAATATTCTTTTCCTTCCGGTCATTCAACAACTGCATTTTCATTAGCCGTTGCTCTTGCTTATTTTTTTCCTAAACATTATAAACTCTTTTATATTTTGGCGGCAATCGTTGCGTTTTCAAGGGTTTATGACGGCGAACATTATCCCCTTGATGTAATTGCAGGGGGCATTTTAGGATACAGTTTTGCTAAACTTACATTAATAATTTACAAAAGAATCACAAAAACAAACGGATATAACTTTGAAAAAAATTAAAATTGACTTTTTATCCGTAATTTTATATTATTGACAATTAACTTATATTTATAACATAATGGAAACAATAGATAATAATAAAAAAATAAATAACGAAATAAATAACGATTGATAAATA
>JAKAQK010000186.1 GCA_021822625.1 bacterium
CCCATTATACTCAATAGTTTTAGTTTCGAGCGGCGCAGTTCTTTTTAGTTGTCTAATGCCGGTTTCTATACCTTTAAAATTGCCGAGTATCAGTACCGGCGGCTTTATTCTGTTAGTTTTCCAGCCTGAAACCGATTCTAACGTCATTAATATTTCATCAAATTTGTCTTTTAAATTATTAACTACAAAATCGGTATCGTTTGACGTTCTATGCTCGGCGTATATGGCCGAAGCCGTTCCGCCTACGATGACGGCATCCGGTAAAATTTCATTAACTCTTGCTATATTGGAAACAACGTCTTCCCATTCATTTTTATCGTTTGGCATTCAAATCACCTTCTTTTAAAGACAACGCTAAATTATGCCATAAATGATATTTCTGTTCCGTAGGGTCGGAAATATAGCGTACGGTTATTTTTAAAACATCGTCTAAAATCTCGCGGTGATTAAGACAATAATCCCTGAATTTAAGCCATGAATCCATATCTCCTCTCGATATTATATCGTCAATAGCTTCAAGAGGAAGTCCTTTTTCTATGTTTACGTTTATATGGCGATGATTCATTATATCGTATGTTTTCATGACTCTATTATAGCATATTTAAAATTCTTCAGTAGAAATTTCAAGCGTTTTTTTAATAAAAATAGACGTGCTTTTTAAAGTTTCCATAATGTTATATTATATCATACCCTACTTTATTTAGCGCTTATGCTTAATAATAAAGGTAAATCATGAATGAAATTATATTTATAGTCGAAGAAGACGTTGAATCCGGATATACGGCTAAAGCTCTCGGATATTCTATTTTTACTCAAGGTGAAACTATAGAAGAACTTAAGGAAAATATTAAGGACGCCTTGGAATGCCATTTAGGATATTTCGTAAGTTAAATATGCTATAATAGAGTTATGGAAAAGGTAAATTTTATTTTTTTGAATGATTTTATAGAGCATACGCCAAA
The DNA here is from genome assembly GCA_021822625.1 of bacterium. Lineage (GTDB taxonomy): Bacteria > SZUA-79 > SZUA-79 > Acidulodesulfobacterales > Acidulodesulfobacteraceae > Acididesulfobacter. Next base: position 963 of record JAKAQK010000186.1, read on the forward strand.
GACGTTTAGCGATGTTATAGCGTCGGAGCGTCTGCATAAATATCTTTTTGGAGAATTCATCCTTAATAAAACGGCTGTTAAAAAAGCGGCCTCCGCAGTTAATAATCCTTTTATAAAGGAATCTCTCGAGAAAGCCGCCGTATTCTACTATGCTTTTAAATATGTATTTTACAATGATAAATATTACGGCGGAACCCCTAACAAAGAACTTGAAAAGTTAGTAGAGAACGGCATTATCAAATTAAAAACTCCTGGAACCATAAAATTAAAAGAATTTAAGGAGAACAGGACAGTATGGATGAAAGTACTCCAAAAGATACCATTGAAAGAGTTAAGAAAATAGTAAATTTTTTATCCATAAATACAGATAAAAATATAGAAATTATCGTAGTAGGCGGAACGGCTATGTCTTTTTATGGAGATTATTGAAATTACTTGTAAAATGCCAGATCGGGAGCGTTAGATATTTCGTGTCAGTCTGATTTTTTATTGGTTAGTTATTAAAAATTATATAATATTTTTTGTTTGTAAATTAAAAATATTCATCGCCGCAGTAAAAGTTGGTCAAGATTTATCGACAGGATTATCAAAAAACCTTTTTAAAGCTTTTATTGTTTCGTAAATACTATCTACTATAAAATTTCTTATTTTCGTAATATCGTTTTTAATATTATATGCTCTTAAACTGTTTATGTAATCGAGGCGTGTTATCGGATATACGATAAAAGGCGGGTAAGTATTTTTTATTAGTTGCAAACTCGTTATAAATCTTCCCGTCCTGCCGTTGCCGCCAATAAAAGGATGAATAGATTCAAATTCGGCGTGCATATCTGCCGCTTTAATTATAGGGTGCTCATTTCCTTGCTTATTTAATTTTTCTGTAAAAGTTTTCATTAGTTCGGGAATTTCTTTATAAGGCGGCGGGAATATTCGGTTCCCGATATAAAAACAACTTCTTGCCGATATTTGCCGGCATTTTCGTCGTCTATTCCGGAAAGAACTAATTTATGTATCTGAAGAATATCGTTTTCCGTAATTTTGCTTGAATTTAAAAGAGTATATATAAAATCATAAGCCTTAGCGGAATTTATCGCTTCCAAATGTTCTTTTACGGTTTTACCGCCAATAGTTATGCCGTTTTCGATTATAACTTTAGTTTCGCTTTCGGTAAGCGTATTGCCTTCAATAGCATTTGTGGAATAAACGGAAGAAACTCTGTAAAAATCTTTAAGTTTGTTTAAAAGATTTTTGTCTTGTGTTTTATAGAAAGATATTTTTTTATTAAGTTCATCTATCTTACGTAGTTTTAAAGCCGTATCTTCGCTTATAGACATTTTAGATATCCTCTATATTATAATTATACTTTTGTGACAGTGCTTTTTAAAGTTTCCATAATATTATATTATATCATACCCTACCTTAAGTTCTTTGACCTTTTCAAATTCTTCATGGGTTACTTCCTTCCAGCTCTTATAGGATAATTTAAAATAATTTAACTTCAAAAGTAAAATTAATTAGAATACAATTAAATTACTTTTAAAATAATTATAGAATTACATTAGTAAAATATATTGGAATTAATTATAACTGAAATTTTAATAAAATACTTGAATGTAAAAATATATAACGCTTTTAATACTTATTATTGCGTAGGTTCTACCGCTTTATATTCCTAAATATCCCGCCTTTTATGCGGTAAAAGCGGATTTAGATGGAATAGCCTTTAATACGGTGAATTTAGAATGACTTTTACTTATTAAAAGGTCGCCGAGGCATACGCTTCAACCTCCAAACGAACCATTTTTACAGTAATATTGCCTGATGTATCTGCTGGATGGTCTATTTTATAAGATTCCGATACTTCGTCAAGAAAAGTTTCCCTTAATGTTTCCGGCAAGCGCTCAGTATAAGGGAACCATGTAGTTCTTAACCATCCTTTAAAACTTTCTTCTCCGGCATGTTTAATATTCTTTGCAATTAATTCCAATCGCAGAGGCTTAAAATTATTTTCCGAAAGCCATATCTCGTAGTCTGTTATATCATAAAAATAATGCGGTGTAACTAAATTATCGAAATACTTGCTCCAATCAGGTTTGTTCAGGACTAATTTAACGGCATTTAAAACTTCGTCCACATTGCCGCGTCCTCCCATCTGAAATAAAATTCTGCCTTTCGGCTTAAGGCAGGCATGAACTTTTCTAAGAACGCCGCTATGGTCTTTTACCCAGTGAAGACAAGCATTAGAAAAAGCAATATCAAATTTTTTAGAGAAGTTAATCTCTCCTGCGTCCATTCGATAAAATGTCAGATTTTGAAATTTATCGTTTGAAAATTCTTTCGATGCTAAATTTATCATATTTTCGGATGCATCTATGCCGACTGCCTCCCCTTTTTTTAGCATCTTAGATAATTTTGCGGTTATTTTTCCGTCTCCGCAGCCTATATCGAGTAAGGATTCACTGCCGGTTAAGGAAAGTTTTTCGATAAGCTCTTCGCCTAATTGCAACTGGCATTGAGAATTTTTTGCGTAATCTTCGGCATTCCAATTATGCTTCATAATTAACCCCCGTTTTTTATATTAATGATGTAATTATTATTGAACTAAATATATCTTGTATATATTATAAGATTTGATTTATAATGAATCAAATGAATAATTTTTAT
>JAKAQK010000033.1 GCA_021822625.1 bacterium
TAGCCTGCGACGCCGGCACGTGGAACAACTGTAAATATTATCAATGGGGAACGAATTCTAACGGCGGTATTATTTGGAATAACGTATCTACCCTTCAGTCTTTGGGAACTTGTTTTTGCGTAAACAATTCCTGCGGAGGACTGTTTAATTCCGATTTTAAAAATATTGCCGGAACGATAGGCGGCGGGTTATCTATGCTCGTTGCCGAAACGGACAATATAGCCATATCGAACGCTAATTTCAATTTACAGGCGGGTTATCAGCTTTCGTATTACGGCCAGTCAAGCGCAAATTGTCAAACGGTAGGCGGCTCAGGCGGATACGTAAATCCGCAGCAGTTTTACAATAATCCGTCGGCTATGGGCAACGAAGAAACTAATATGGTATCGTCCCAAAGCTCCAATAGCAATTCGCCGTATTACTCTATTACAAACAGCGAATATCTTAAAAATAATCCAGTGACGGAACAGACTTGCAATATCGATACGTCGGTAACTATTAATACGACGACGAGTATGACGAACGCTTTTTGTCCCGATGGGACAAATTGGAATTATCTATGCGGACATAATTGTCAAACGATAACGCTTTTAAACGGTTGTTTCGCCAACGCTCAATACGATAGCCATTGGAGTTACACTCTTGCAAATGAGTATGAATTATCATGTCCGTCCGGTTATTCGCTAACCTCTCAGGATTTCGTAGCAAACGGTTCTACTATATCTTTTCCCGACGGGGACGGTTGGGGCGGGACGTGGACGATAGACCCGTCTATATTTACGTCCAACGCCTGCCTTGAATATATTTATACTCCGCAGGTGTCCCACGATAACGGTTGTTCTAATCTCGCAAGCAATACGAAATGTAAACTCAAAACCGAACAGGTTTGCGACGCTTTAGGTCAAAATTGCGTTTATACTATCCAAAATTACAATCCTACGGGAATTGCTCCTCAAAGTATGTGCGAAACTATTAATAATCCGACCGTTTCTACTCCAAATTTCGGTTCGTCGAGTTTGTATTACTGGAATGTATGCGCAAACGGCGGTTCTATAACTTATACGTCAAACGACCCTGCGGACTCGTCGGGAACGCTTTTAACCTCAAACGGCAATAACGACTATTGGGTTATTCACGAAACTTACACTTGTCAGTCTTCCGCTCCGAGCAGTTATAATTATACCGATATGGAAAACAGGACGAATGAAGTTAATCAGTCTCTTACGGCTTCCGGCGGTTCAAGCTACACCGATACCGAATACAATTCAAACGGAACTACCACCCAGATAAGCGGAATTTCCACTAATTATACCGGCAACGCAACAGCCGCGGGACTCGGTTCTACTCCCTGCGTATATTCCTGCGTCGTGGAAAATAACGCTCCAAATTCGCAAGCGTTGGATACCAACTCCGATACGACTAATACCGCCCTAAACGGAACACAGGCTTCCAATACCGTAGCGAGCAAAACGATTTTAACTTGCACGCAAAATCAGGCTTTAAGCGCGGGGGCGGCTCCGAGCAATAATACTTGGGTATGCCCTGCAACAAGCGGAGAAACTATAGTAAAAAACTGCCAATGTTTAGACGAAAGCAATTATACGATAGCGACCGTTTCCGTTTTGGGTCAAGCGGCTAATTCTATGATATGTTCGTCAAATTGAGGTAAAAATGCTTAAAAAAATATTATTGATAAGTCTTGCAATTATAGCGTTAACGGGCGCAAAAGCGAACGCCCAATATCTTTGCGGCTCTACCGGTTATATCTACCGCAATCAAGGTTTTTGCAACGCCAACTGTTCGTTAAACGGAAATTCTTCTCCCTGCGAAGAATTATCTTCGAGTTCGACTCCCGCTCCGTCCTGTCCGTCCGGATATCAAGGTTTCGTGTTCGACCCAAATAACAATACCACTTACGCGATAACTACGACTTCGCAATTCTGGACGACTTTCGATTCTCCCGCGAGTTCATCGTCAATGGCTATTATACCTAACGGTTCGGTTAATTCGTTATTAAACTCGATTTTAATTTATTACGATATCCCAAATGCTTGGATAGGATTATATAATCCGCAGATGTCGACCGATTACAATACCGTAAATCCGGATAGACCTTACTCGTGGACAGACGGTTCTACTCCGTCTTATTATAACTGGGCAAGCGGAGAGCCAAATAACGCCCTGCCTAGTCAGGATTTAAGTTTATTGCCGGAATCAGAATACGGTCAGCACTGGATAGAAATGGAAAGTAACGGCGAATGGAACGATATCGGATATAATTATACTTATCCTTCGTCGCAAAATTACGCTCCTTATCTGCCTGCTTTAGTCCAGTTCAATAATCAGTTATCCTGCGTAAGCGGGGTAGAGCCGCCCACTCAACTTACGACCGGACAGGAAGGCAATCTTGCGAATCAATATTGCGGCGGCGATACCGCTAACTGTTATTTGTGTTCCGACGGCGCTAATTTAGAACAGTGTCAAAGCGGAAATACTTATCCGTCCGGCACGGCTTATTTATGCCCCGCCGGACAAACGCAGTGCAACGAAAATACCAACACGCCGCAATGTCCATCAGATTCTACATATAATAGTTCACTTAATGAATGTACTGCCCCGCCCGTATGCCCGAGCGGTTATACTTTTATCAATAATGAATGTTCTGAAACTTTAACCGCTCAGTCCACTTGTCCAACTGGTTCTACTTATAACAGTTCTAGTAATGAATGCGTAACTACCGATACGACTGCTGCAACTTGTCCGTCAGGCACTTCATACAACAGCTCTACCGGACAATGCGTAACGACTACTACGGCTACGCCTACCTGTCCGAGCGGGACGACTTACGGTAGCGGACAATGCACCGCTGCGCCTATCTGTCCGACTAATTATACTTACGATAGTTCTACGGGCGAATGTAGCGAAACTTTAACAACGCAAGATTCTTGTCCTACGGGATATACTATGCAGTCTAATGGAACTTGCTTATCTACGGCTACTACAACGCCTACTTGTTCGGTGGGAAGCTTTAGCAATGGACAGTGTATATCTACGCCGCAATGTCCAACAGGATATTCTTTATCTTCTGGAACTTGTACGGAAGCGGCGACATCAACTTTTTGTCCGTCCGGTTATGTTTATGACAATTCAATAGGTCAATGCGAAATCGCCACAATTTCCGTCAATAACTCTCCCAATCCCGTTAAGTTAAATACCGTAGCTGGTGGATCTGTAACCGTATCAGGTAGCGGAAATACATTAACTATTAACGGTCAAGGTTTTCAATCGGGGGATAGTATCGCTATAAATATCCCATATTGTAATCTTTCCGGCTCGCAAACAGGGTGGTCATGGACTTGTGCTTCTGGTTATGGATGGTATGACGGCGGATGTTGGGAGTCAGGTGGTTACCCAGACGGCCCCTCTACCATATGGGCTACTAAAATAGTAGGTAACGGTAGTTATCTTTCATTATATGACGTTACTGATTCAAATAATTATTGGATAGGTAATATTTCGGTATCCGACTGTTCGGTTAGCGGAAGTATAACTTTAAATAATGATAGTGCAAGCAATCCTACTGCTTCCGTTAGTATTTCAGGTAGTTCTGATAATGAAGTTACGTATAAGCAAAGTAACGGCGCTGGAGGAGGTAGTCTTGCTTTTTCAAGTACTGTACCTACAGCTTCCGTCAATAACTCTCCCAATCCCGTTAAGTTAAATACCGTAGCTGGTGGATCTGTAACCGTATCAGGTAGCGGAAATACATTAACTATTAACGGTCAAGGTTTTCAATCGGGGGATAGTATCGCTATAAATATCCCATATTGTAATCTTTCCGGCTCGCAAACAGGGTGGTCATGGACTTGTGCTTCTGGTTATGGATGGTATGACGGCGGATGTTGGGAGTCAGGTGGTTACCCAGACGGCCCCTCTACCATATGGGCTACTAAAATAGTAGGTAACGGTAGTTATCTTTCATTATATGACGTTACTGATTCAAATAATTATTGGATAGGTAATATTTCGGTATCCGACTGTTCGGTTAGCGGAAGTATAACTTTAAATAATGATAGTGCAAGCAATCCTACTGCTTCCGTTAGTATTTCAGGTAGTTCTGATGCTGGAGTTACATATACATATTCGCAAAGTAACGGCGCTGGAGGAGGTAGTCTTGCTTTTTCAGACACTACTAACCAAAATCCTACCTGTCCAGACGGAGGTTCTTTTTCAAATTCTACTTGTACGGCAGTAGCTTCTTGTCCAACAAATTCTACATTAGCGAGTGGTGAATGTGTTGTATCTGCCGAATGTCCTACAAACTATACATATAATACATCTACGGATTTATGCGATTCTAATGCTACGGCTACTCCGATATGTCCGACTAATTATACACTTTCTGCAAACGGAGAATGCTTATCGTCTCCTACGGCTACGCCTACCTGTCCGAGCGGGACGACATTTTCGGCGAGTAACAACGACTGTCAGTCAACGGCAACCTGTCCGACTAACTATACTCTTACTAATAACGAATGCGCAGAGAATACATTTTCGACTCCTAACGTATGTCCTTCTGGGTATGCATTAGTCGGAAGTCAGTGCGTTTATACCTCAAACTCTACGCCTATCTGTCCGTCTGGTTATACGTTAGAATCAAACGGTACTTGCTCCGAAACTTTAACGCAAGCCCCTACTTGCAGTTTATCGGGATTTACGTTTGTAAACGGCGCTTGCGTATCCGCCGCAGCGATGAGTTGTTCGTCTAGCTATTCTATAACATTTAATTTTTCTAATTTCTCAGGCGGTATAACATTATCTAATACTATGCCCTTTACATTAACCACGTCGGGCAACTCTATTATAGGCGGGTCGGGAACAGACGGCGGATCTATTACATATAGCAACGGAAGTTTATCAGGTGGGATTAATATACCGAACGTAGTTACGTTATATACGTCTGGCAATTCTATCACGGGAATTACTGGATATGGTAATGGTACTTCTTCGCCTAATGGTAGTATTGCTTTTGGCAACGGAGTTTTTTCTGGGACTATTGCATCTACGGTTACCTCTGGAGTTACATTTACCGGCTCAGGTAATTCGATAATAGCTACTTATAATGGAGAAAATTTAGGGGAGATAACAGCTCAAGGACAAGGGCAATGTACTTCTTATTCCTGCCCCCTAAACGGCAATAACGATACCTGCGTCAATACCGGCTCCGGTTATTATTGTTCCCAATATTCCTGCGTTAATTATAATAGCAGTTCGGCATATACAATTAATAATCCGCCTGTAAACGCCAATAACCCTACCAATAACGGTCAAACTAATTCCGCAGGGGAATGTTTGGGGCAAATTTATATTTTTTCAGGACAAGCTTTGCAATGCAGGGATCCGGGTATCCAGACCGGCTGGGGCGGCGGTTGTTGCACGGCGGATAAAAGATGGTTCGGGCTTTCAAATTGCAATTCCCGAGAAAAACTGCTTGCGGAGCAAAGATCCGCCGGAGACTGCACTATGGTAGGCACTTATTGCGCGCAGAGCTTTTTAGGATATTGCCTGCAAACAGACCAGACTTGGTGCTGTTTTCCGTCTTTGCTTGCAAATATCATTCAGCAACAGACAAGGGCAATGCAGGGTTTGCCAATATACGGTTGGGGAACGCCGACGTCTCCGAACTGTATCGGTTATACTCCGCAACAGTTTCAGGCAATTAATTTCTCGAAGATTAACCTGTCGGCTTTTTACAACAGTATAGAACAACAAACGTCGAGCTTGATAAGCAATGCGGCAACCAATGCGGTCAATAAGTTTCAACAAAGTTTGGGCGGGAATTGATAATATTTTATAAAAATAAGGAGGATTTTATGTTAGATTTAAAAAAAATTAAATCTACAACCTATGATTATTTAATAATAATAGCTGATAAGGTTTATTTTGCATTAACTATGGCATTTATAATTTTAGGCGCCGTATTTTTTTTCGGATTTACGACTAAATTCTTTATCGTAAATCCTCATATTTTTCAAGCCGGCAAAATCGCAAGGCATAAAATTATAGTGATTCAAAAATATCTGAATAAAAAATAATTATTTATTTCGTCTTCTTGCTATTTCGTCTTTATATCGAGCTTCAGCGTTTAGAATGTTATTATATTTATGCTTAATAATTATTTTATCAATTTTCAAAGCTGTTATTATAAGAAGAATAACGGCAACAATATAAAAATATAATACAAGCATAATTGCGTAATGAATATGATGATGATTGTAGTGAAAGCTTATGTATTGCCATTTTCCGCTAATATTCGACTTTAACAATAATTCAATAAACTCTAATTTAGGCCAAACTTTCCATTCATAAAACCAATCTAAAAATAAAAGGGGGATGCCAAGACTTAAAACAATGGAAATAATATATGTATAAAGACTATATAAAAACATCCTTTGTTTAAATTTTTCACCTTGTCCAATTAATGAATCTTTAACTATTACCTCTTTATCGCTATAATTATTATATGTATCCATAATTATTACCTTCTTATTTATTAAATTGGTTTATTTTCCTTTTTTTTAAGTAAAATATAAAAAATAATTAATTTTATTTAAAAAAATCCATTTATAGTATATAAAAAAGATGAATTTTCCATTTTAGACAAATCTTTATACGAGATTTCACTGGGGTTTTTAAGCATACCATTATTTCCAAATCTGGCATAATATCTCGATTCAAACACGGAAGCGCCGGATTTCTTTGGATTAGAAATTGAGGAATAACTTAAATATGTTAAGGTTTCAACGTTATAATGAAAACCTTTATTTGTGAAGCCCTTTTTAAGTACAAGATGAATTCTGAGTTTAATTATATAATCTTTAAAAGGATGTTTTTTAATAAAATTATACGGAATTATGCTATACAATATTCGTTCAACACGATTATGACTTAATAGTGAATGGTCAGAGACCTTATAAAAATTTATAGCATGTGCTTTGCTTATAAAGAACATAAAGCTAAATAAAAACATAAAAACAAACAAAAATAATAGTTTTTTCATAATAACCTCTTTATAAAATTAAATTTATTTTGTTTATCTCCAGGTGAAATAAACCAGAATTATCGTTCCCAAGGCAATTATAACGCCTATTATTATATTTATCTTATCGGACAATTTAAATTCTTTTTCCAATTTGCCTTCTTCATCTTTTTCAAAATTCAATTCTCCGTCTTTCATAGAGCCGTCTATGGTAGCGGTATTTACCGATAATATTTCTTCGATATACGAATAAATCAGCTCGATAATAGAACTGCCTTTCCATGACACGTTTCCATTATCGTAAGCGTAATTGCATATTGCGGCAATCAATGCGTCACCGGCTCCGGATGTCGATTTAACGGTTTTTACATCGGGCGGATTAAAATCTAATTTCTCGCCTTTTTCCGTATAAACCGAAAAACCTTGTTCGCCGTTTGTAATTACGACGTTTTTGGCTTTAGCCTGTTTGCAGATATTTAAAGGGTCTTCATTGGGACGGTAATCTTTTAAAAAAGCTTTGGCTTCTTTTTGGCTTACGCTTAATAATTCCAGCGGATATTGGTTTTCTTCGGAAGAATAAACATTTTTAGCCCTTTTTACCTTGCTTTCCGATACTCCACCCATAAAAATCATTTTACTCGCGCTTAATGCAAGTTTTGAGACGGTATTGATTTGATGCGGCGCAAGATTGCATTCCATTACGACGAATTTTGAATTTTCTATTGCAGATGAAAGAGTTTCGGTATTGAGCGTAGCGTTTTCGACTCCCATGCACGACACGGCGGATATAAGGTTTTTTTCGGACATATGGGCGATAAAACCGGATTCCGGCAAAAGCTCTTCGAACTGGATATAATTATAATTTATAAGATTTTTCTTAAATCTTTTAATTATAAATTCGGTCGCCAAAGAACCTTTTTTTAACGCGGTATAAAAACAAACTGGGACGGAATGGCGAGCCAAATCTACGGCGATATTAAACGCTGTCCCGCCTATAGAATATTCGAAAGAACCCTTCTTGTCGATAAATTCTTCTTCGCATTTATCGTAATAAGCCAAAATATCGAGATGAGCCGAACCTATAACAAGAACATAGTCCTTATCTTTCATATTTTTTCAAATATCCCTTTAACGTTGCCGAAATCCGATGATTTAAGACTTTTAACCTTAAATCCGAAACGGGTTATTAAATTTTCTAAATCTTTTTCGGTATATAAGCATACGGGTTCCACAATATTGTGTTTTTCGGATAGTTTTTTATTGAGAAAGGCAAATCTTTTTGCCACCGGTTTATTTTTATCTGGGTAGGCTTCTCCGAGTTCGGAATTAAGTCCCGAAGCGGATATGAAAAGCATTGAACCTTCCGTCATATTTTTAGATAGCGCATCTATAAGTTTTTCGGCTTCCGAAAATCTAAGGTAATGGATAAACCTTTGCGAGTAACATATGTCAAGCGGAAGCGGTAAGTCTTTTTTTTGCAATTCTCTTGCATCTTTATTGACAAATTTTAAGTTCAGTTTAAAATTACTCGCTATAGGCTCTATTCTTTCGGCAATATTTACTTTATCTATTAATACGACATTGGCTCCAATCATAGACATAATAATTCCTACCTTGCCTTCTCCGCAACCAAGGTCTATGCAACTAAGATGTTTTCTTTGAGACAAAATGTGCCGGATGGCTTTTTTGTCTAAATCGTCTAATCTTTGCGAAGATATATCGCAACCGAAGCGTCCTTTTTTGTTTATTCGCATGTCGCCGTAAATATTTAATTTTTCCATAGTTTTAAAATTCTATCACAAATTAATCGTTTTGCCAAAAAATTACTTCCTATTATGTATTATTTTAGGAAGTAAACCCGCCCTTTCAAACAAAAAAATAATAAAAATTTACTATTTTTATATTGATTTTTAGCTCAAAAATTCCTATAATAGTATTAAAGGAAGTTAAAATTTATTCAACAATTTTTGTGGATAACTTTTTTAAGACCCAGATAATCGAAATTATATATTTTAAAAATTTCGTTAGCTTAATCAAATTGCGTAATTTTTAATCACGTTAAAAATCAATAAAATTTATGGACGACAAAACTCAAAGGAGATGCAATATGGAAACGAAAGGAATTGATTGTATATTTTATCAAAAAGATGGTATTGAACGACAAGCTTCTTTTGTCGCAAATTGGGATGTCTATTTTAATGGAATAACTGATAATTATACGACCGAAGATATTTCATTGGAAGATTTGTTTAGATTGTGGGCAGAAAAAGTTATAAAAGAATATCCAAATGGATTAATACCTATTACATGGGGGTTGGTTGGTTCAGGAATATTTGAATATATGCCGTTTCAACTCAATGATAAAGTTAAAAAATTAGGAGGGTATAATTTTTTAACTTATTTTTCTTACCCTTTGCGTAAAGATACTGGCGAACATTTGAATTTATTCGATTTATATGTTGTAGATAAACATTGGAATAAGAACAAGAGAGATAGAAGCGGTTTTATTCAAGAATATACGCATTGGAAACCGTCAATATTGCAATCGCATATGTATTTACCGGCTTTTTTAGAAGTGATTAAAAATATATGATTAATTTAGAGAGCAGAAATAGATGCCTAACAACGAAATCGTAATCTATACCGAAACGCCTATCACCAAGAACGGTAAAAAAACTGAGCTTATAGAAACCGATTTAAAGACTAATAATTATTACGAAAACGACAATATCGTTTTCTTTACCGCTATGCAGATTAAAACTTTAACAGACGGCATAGACAACCCTTTCCATAAGCTCGTTATTCTTTTGCTATACGAAACAGGAGCAAGAATCGAAGAAGCAAGGACCTTAAAATTTAGCGATATAGACACCGGCAACGGACGGGTTAAAGTATTGACGTTAAAACAGCGGAAAAAAAATAAAATTTACCGCTATTTAAAAATATCCGATAAATTATTGTCGTTAATTTTAAATCACAGGGTTACCGCTAAACTTACCGACGAGGATTTTATTTTATCCCAACGGCAAGGCAAACCGGCTATCACGAGAAAAGGTATAAGCCTTATGTTTAAATCTTACGTCGTTAAATTATTGGGTCAAAGCAATTTAGACAAAGCCCATCCCCACGCCTTAAGGCATACAAGAGCTGTTCATTTGCTTGATAGCGGTATGAATATAATGCTGTTGAAGAATTTTTTGGGACACGCAAGCATATCGAATACGCTAATCTATCTTAAATACAGCAATAAGGACATGGCGGAAGCGATAAGCAGGGCGAACAACGGATTGTAAATTATGCTGCATAAAATATTATTTCAAATATTAAACTATTCGGGCTTATCGGCTACCCTATTGGCCGTCTGGTTTTTTTCGTCGCATAAATATAAAATAGGATTTGCGGTCTCAATATTAAGTTGCATCTTGTGGATAGCGATAGCGTATATCGATAACGTATGGAGCCTTTTAATTCTTAACGCTATATTGCTGATATTGGATATAAGAGGATATTTCAAAAAAGATAGTCAGAAAATAAAACAAACAGAGGCAGATTAATGCTAACTCAAACCGCATTAGACTTAGACGGCGTTATATTCGACTACGAAAAGACTTTTCAAAAAGAAGCTTTAAAACTTGGATTTGAAGTTTCGGTTAAGCATTCAGAAATTTATAATATGGCGGACAGATACGAGATTACCGCGGAGCAGGTATCCTTAATCAATGCAAGAATAGACTTTTCCGATATGGAAGTTTTTAACGAGGTTCTAAACTTAAAACATCATATTAAGGGTATCAAATGCTTTATAACTGCAAGCCCGAAAGAAGCTTTGCATTTGAGAACATTAAACGTATTAAAAGTATTTGGCAAAGACATTCCCGTATATCATGCCGATACGAAAGAAAAACATAGAATTATTTCCGAACTTGGAATAAAATATTTCATAGACGATTATAATTTGGCAATTCACCATATAGAATTAAACTGTCCTGAGTGCAACGCTTATTGGCTCAATAGGGGTTATGGAGATTTTAGTCTGCCGGAACCGGAGAATAAGATAAATAGTTTGACGGAATTTTTTAGCGAAGAATTTTGATGAAAATTTTAAGATAACTTAGTTTGCTCCAGTAATATAAGAATTATACCGCTTTTAGATAGCAAAAAGAATCTTTTAGAATAAATAAAGTTTGTATTTTTTAAAAAGGATAAGTATCCTATGAATGAAAATAATAGTAAGGATTGCCCTACCGAAGAATTTAAAAAATGGGCATTGGGCTGGTCAGGATGCCACGGAGGCGATATATCTGAAGGGAGCATATGGATTTGTGGAATAGAATGGGGCGGGCAATATAATAATCCGCAGGAACTGCGTAATGAATTTAATAGAGATGTTTCAAAACCGCCGGAGGGTTATTGTTCAAAAGAGGGTAATTTCGCTTCGCAGTTCGACATAGCTGTTTTTAAAATAATCAATGCTTTTAAAGGTGAGGATATCCAGTCCAAATATTACAGAGATTTACCTTTTAAACCATTCGTAAAAGGAGAAAAAGGATTTTTTAAATTAAATTTATTTCCTTTAGCTTTTTCTTCTACAGATCCAGCGTTATGGACAGTTTGCTATAAAGATGCTACGGGATTTAAAACAAAAGATAAATATAAGGAATGGTGCAGAATAAATAGATTTGGAAAGATAAAAAAATGGGTTGAAGATTATAAGCCTATTGCTTTGATTTGCTTTGGGAATACAGAAACTTATGATGATTTTTTATTAGCTTTTACTGGGAGTAACAAAAATAAGCTAAAAAATAGAGGTATTACTTTTAAAAACAATGAAAGAAAACTTTATTTTACTAAATTAAATAATATGTATTTAATAATATGTCCATTTCCATTATATCCAAATGGACTCAATAGCGACGGGCTACGTCAAAAATGCGGAGAAACTATTGGCGAAATTATAAACGGAAAATAAATAATAAAAATATTCGCACAGTAAAGGCTTATTACGCAAAAGCAAATATTAAAATACCCTCTATAATTTTTTATTAATGTAATTTCGGACAGAAGGATTTGATAAATAGTAGAATTTAAAGAAAAGAAAGTAAATGACAAAAAATAACAAAAATAATAATCATTCGTTGCACAATTTAATAGGGGATTGCGTTGAAAAGTGCATAAAAAAGATAAATAAAGAGAAGAATGTAAAATTTATCGCAATAAAGGATCCTGCGGTTGGCACGAATGATGGGAAAAAACAATATATTCCCCTTTTTAGTGAGAGTGAAAGATCAAATGCTGCAAAATATTGTAACGTTGATTTAATAATCATAAAAGATGATAAAATATTCGTAATAATAGAAATAGAAGAATCAGATGTTAAACCAACACAAATATGTGGTAAATTTCTTGCCTCGGCTTTGTCTAATTTTTATATTCATGATACTGAAGAAAAACCTGTTAAAAAAAATGAAAATGTTTTGTTCATTCAGATACTTGATAGCGCAAAGATTACAATAAATGGTTCAAAAGAAGAACAAGGCAAAAATTTAGAAAATAGCATTAGGTCTATATTGCCCATAGGAAATATAACAAATTATAATCTTTTTTATTGCTCGAAAGAAAATTTCGAATGTAAAAAAATCATTAAAGAAATTAAAAATTTCATTGAACAGCAAAAATGATTAAAAAACTATTTCTCTTTCTGATAATCGTTTTTCTTTTTCTTTCTGGCAAGGCGGACGCCTTCGGTATCTTAAGCCCGCCCTACAACCAGTCCAACCCTAACTTTAACAAACTTGCTATGCGGGTTTATAATTCCGGCAGTCCTTATACTTATACCAGTGGAGCTTATACTTATAACGCCATACCAATAACTACTACTATGTCAGGGTGTAAGCTGATAAGCATAATAAGGCGCACTCAGGGCTTTCCGAAACCGGCATACTGGGCGATAGAAAATTATAAGATATGCAACGGAAATATTGCAGAGGTTAAAAATACCAATATGGCGGGGTGGGATAATTTGCCAAAAGGCATTAAACCTGTTATAAATAATACTATCCAAGAAGCAAGACAATACGGCAAGGCTACGGCTAATTATTACGGATATAGGATAATAGTAAAGACCGGAGCTTACGTCGGAACGGTATTTGTGTATGTGCTTAACGGGATAAAATTAGAAGCGATGATGAGGTTTTAAGTACTTAAAATAAATAATATTAAAAGGGTAAGTTATATAATGAAAAAAGAAGAAAATGAAGTGAATAATTTACAGCAATCTAAGGCGGGTTATATTTTTGATTATATTTCTGGACAAGAAATAAAAGCTACACCTGAAGAAATAGAAGCTGTTCAAATTTTTTCCAAACAATTAGTCGAAGACTATAATTATCCTAAAGAATATATTCAAACAAGGCCGCAATTTAGAGTTAAGGTAAGACCTTCCGATGTTAAAAAAGAGTATCCTGTTGATATTGCTGTTTTTAAAAACGACAAGAAACAAGAAGATGATATTTATATTATTGTAGAATGTAAAAAGAAAAATAGAAAAGATGGAAAAACACAACTTCAAGATTATTTGAGGTTTTCAAAGGCATATTTGGGCGTTTGGTTTAATGGTGATGAAAGATTTTTTTTAAGAAAAATTGAAAAAAATGGGAGAATAGAATTCGAAGAAATACCAAATATTCCGCAATATGGGGAAAGAATAGAAGATATCGGAAAATACAAAAGAAAAGATTTAAAAGCTACTCATAATTTAAAAGCAACTTTTAAAGCTATCAGAAATCATTTGGCCGCAAATACTGTTGGGACAACAAGAGATGAAGTTTTAGCTCAACAGTTAATAAATTTAATTTTTTGCAAAATTTATGATGAAAGATTTACCGAACCTGATGATACAGTTGAATTTAGAGTGGGATTTGAAGAAGATGCTGATATTGTAAAAAAAAGAATTTTAGATATTTTTGAAAAAGTAAAAAGAAAATATAAAGAAGTTTTTGACGAAAATGACAATATAACGTTAGATAAAAATTCTATAATTTATACCGTAGGTGAGTTGCAAAGATATTGTCTTATTGAAGCCGAAAGAGATATTATAGCGGATGCCTTTGAAACATTTATTGGGCATGCACTTAAAGGTGGTCAAGGTCAATTTTTTACCCCAAGAAATGTTGTGAAAATGATGGTAGATATTTTAGATCCTGGAGATGAAGATTTAATTATTGATCCCGCATGCGGTAGTGGAGGCTTTTTAATTGAAGCATTAAGGCATGTATGGAGGAAGCTTGATGCTGAGGGAGAAAAATATCATTGGAATAAAAATAATCTTCAAGAAGAAAAAATGGAGGTAGCCTTAAGCAAGATAAGGGGGATTGATAAAGATTATTTTTTATCTAAGGTTGCAAAAGCATATATGGCAATTATAGGGGATGGCAAAGGCGGCATTTTTACAGAAGACAGCCTTGAAATACCCGAAAATTGGGGAACTATAACAAAAACCAAAATTCATTTAGGAGATTTTGATATTCTTTTGACTAATCCACCATTTGGTTCTAAAATTCCTGTTCGCGGTGAAGATAAACTAAAGCAATTTGAGCTTGCTCATAGATACAAACAAAATAAAAAAACTGGAGAGTGGATAAAAGGAAAAATAAAAGATAAGGAAGCTCCTCAAATTCTTTTTATAGAGAGATGTTTGCAATTATTAAAATATGGCGGAAGAATGGCAATAGTCTTGCCTGACGGGATTTATGGTAATAATCAATTTGGTTATATTAGAAACTGGCTTCTTAAAAAAACAAGAATAATAGCTATTATAGATATTCCTGCGGAAACTTTTATGCCAAACACACCTACAAAAACTACAATTATGATACTACAAAAACTCCCTGAAAATAAAATTCCAAGCGATTATCCTATTTTTATGGCAATTGCTGAAACTTGTGGACATGATAGGAGAGGGAATCTTATAGACGAAGATGATGTTAGTAATATTGCCAAGAAGTTTAGAGAATGGACAAAAGAAAACAACTTCAATTATATTGAGGTATAGTTATGTTGCGAACTATTTCAATAAATAAATTAATTATAGAAAAAAATAAATGGACACCTAAATACGCTTATATTTTTAAAAAATTAGAAATTTCCACAAACACTATGCAATTAAATGAGTTTATCAGCGAAGGTCCTATTAACGGTATTGATTCAAGAAATTTTACTAAAATCGGTAAAAATTATATCAGAATTTCAGATATGAAAAGATTTTTTGTTTCTTATTCTGATATAAAAAAAGTTGAAATTAATAAGATACCAAAAAAAATTCAATTACAAGAGAAAGATATTCTTATTTCTAGGAAAGGAACTCCTGGAATTTCTGTCATCATAACAAGAGAAGATATTGACGATATAATTGGGACAGAAGCTATTTTGATAAGGATTAAAAAATGCTACGATCCTTATTATTTAGTTGCTTTTTTCAATTCAAAAGTATTTTACGAACAAATATTAAATAATTTATCTGGTACGGTAGCATCTGGAATAAATCATCCTTCATTAAAGAAACTTAAAATTTTATACGATGATAATCTTATTGAAAAAATTTCTGATAAAGTTAAAAAAACGATAGAATTGCATGTTAAAGCAAATTCTATATTGCACAATGCCCAAAATATTTTTTATCAAAAACTTTCTGTTGATTTTTCAAGAATTAAAAAAGAAAATTCTTTTTTAACAAATATCTCTAATCTTATAGAAAAAGATCTTTGGACGCCGGCTTATTCATATCCATTTTACATAAATATACTAAAAACAATTCAAAAAAAATGGCAGACTGTTCCTGTCGGTGAAATTGCTACTGTGAAAAAAGGTAATGAGGTTGGAAGTATTTATTACAATAAATATTTAGATAAAAAAGATACTGATATTCCGTTTATTAGAACATCTGATCTTGTAAATTATGAAGTAGATCAATTTCCTGATTTTTATATACCTAAAGAAATTTATCAAGAATTAAAACAAGATATTAAGATGGGAGATATTATTTTCACAAAAGATGGAAAGATAGGGATGGCCGCTATGATTACAAAGAATGACAAAGTTATTATTTCTTCTGGAATAGTTAGATTAAGATTGCGAAATGAAGCTAAAAAATATAATTTTACACCAGAATATTTATTTGTGATTTTATCATTAAAAGAAACGGGGCTTTATCCTTCAATAAGAAGAACTGTCGTTGCTTCAACAATACCACATTTAAGAGAAGAAAGACTAAAAGATATTGAAATTCCTATTTTAGACAAAGATTCTATTGATGAAATTACAAAATTAGTAAAAGAAGCATTTGAATTAAAGGATATAAAGAAAAAATTGATAAACGAAGTTAGAGAAGAAATCGATAATTATTTTGAAAATTTAATCAAGTAAGAATGATAATACAAAGAATACTTTAAAATAGCTAAAAGTCAGCCCTGTTAATAAGGAGTTCAACTATTTATGAGTAAAAATTTATCGAAAAACAGGAAAGATAACAAACAATACATTCCTGATATGGAAGGAGTTTATCTATGTCTCGATAATAGCGAAAGACTTTATAAAGATGCCACCCTTATAAACTTAAGTTATCAAACGCAATTTGCATTACTTGAATTAAGTTTAGAAGAATTAATGAAAGCTTGGATGTTATTTATTGTTATTGCCAAAAAAAATTATATTACTAAAATAAAAGAAAATTTTAAAAATATGGCAATAATTAATGATTTTTATGCAAAAATTAAAAAAAATATAGATATTGATAACTTAGAAAAAATAATTGCTCCATTTTTTGATAAATCATTTTATGATCATAAAATAAAAATAAAATATTTAAAACAACTTTTAACATATATAAGTGATGTTTTAAATTTCATTAGCGAGAACCCAAATTTTATTAAAGAAACCACATGTAAGTTCCAAAAGTTATTGATACTCTACAAAAGATAATGAAACTCTACAAAAGTTATTGCAACTAAAAAATTTATGCTGAAGTCGGAGTCAGCTTTTTTCGGGTTTAATATAAATATATGCCGAAATTAAGCGACTTAAAACTGTCCAAATTAAGCAGCAGTAAATATAAGGACGTAATATTCAAGCTGCATTATATAACCGATATATCGACCAGGCCCGGCGAAAATTATTATAACGCAATATTTAAAAGCGTAAAAGCAAAAAAAGATTTTTATTTGCAGGAGAATATATATCCTGAATTATTAAGCCGTTACGTTATAGGAACTTATTATCA
>JAKAQK010000187.1 GCA_021822625.1 bacterium
TTGAAATATGAAAGGCGAGAAAAAGAAAAATAATATTTCTGGATTCTTCGATGCTTATGCGATTGATTTGCGCATCAAAAAATTGAAAAATAGTAAAAATTTTTTAAGTTCGGCTTCTAATAAATTGAAACTCCCTGTCAATTTGTGCAGGCATGAACTCAAGAAAGCCAGGACTAGATTATATAATAGAATTAAATATTTAAAAAAGTCTGAAAAAATTAAATACTTGTCTAAAATCACTCCTTTTGATAAGGAAAAGTTAATAAATTTAGTATTGGATAAAAGTCTTGTCCTAACTAAGTTAGGCATAGAATCGTTTATAAATGTAGTTTTTGCCACGCTTGAAAGTCAGAACAAAGAAGAAACCAAGGAGATATATCAAAAAGTAACGGCTGATATTGAAGATTGGTTCGATGTTAAAGAATATTTGAAATTCCTGTCTAACGAAATAAATAAAGAGCACAAGGATAAAATTGGCGGAATGCTATTGTTGAACGGTTCAGCATTTTTTTCCAATTATGGACTATATAGCGCGTTCAGAAATTATTGTTTTGCTACAGGACATATGATAAAAAAAATAAATGAAAAAGAAACTAAAAACAATATGATATTCATTATAGAGAAATTAAAGGAATTGAACGCTTTATTTTTTAATGTTAATAAGGGGTTTTATTCTAACACGATTTTAATTCAGCGTGAGCTGGACGGCGGTAATGTTAATAATGCTAAATCTTACGGCATATTTTTAAAGACTAATATTCTGGGTATCAATATTTGGAATTCTAATTTACCGCCGCTGCCGGAAAAGTTTAGAGATATAACTAATATAACAATATATCGTAAGGGGTAAGTAAAATACTTACCCTAAGGTAAATTCTTGAGGGATTATCAGCAAGCTAAAGTCTATTGATAAACTTAAATTTATCTGACAGATTAATCAACGTTTTTAAAAAAAAGTCTTTGTCGAAAAAAATTTTCAATTAACTTCAATAAATAGAAGCAAGTGACTATTTTTTTAATTTTAAAAACAAAATTCTGCATCAGATTAGTGATATAATTCAGGTTACTCACTAAAATAAACTAAAAAAATATCTGATTTATTTATCTGTATACCTTGTCTTTATTAGCCACGCACTATACATCTATTTAAAAATAAGGGCATAAAAAATAACGGTTACTTTTAATATTTTTGATTCGAAAAATATGATACAATTAAAAATATTTAACCAATAAATAATGCCTATAGAGAATATATAAGGATAGCAAATTTTATTTTTAAACCTATGAAAAATTTCATAACGAACAGCGGCGCAGAAAATCTAAAAAAACGTTTAATAGTGCTAATAGAAAAAAGTGAAGAGCTTAAGTTTTTGGTTGGATTTTTCTATTTTTCGGGCATAAGAGAGTTATATGAAGGTCTCAAAAAAAATCCGCTTCATAACGTGAAAGTTTTGGTAGGCTTGAATGTTGATATTACAAACTTCGGCATGGTTGAGCTTGCAGATGAAGATAATCATATGTCCGATGAAGAGAGAACCTTCAAATTTTTTGAATCAATTAAAAAATCATTAAATACTGAGAATTTTGATACGCAGGAATTTTATGAGCAAGTAAAGTTTTTTATTGATGAGATTAGAGATGGTAAATTGGTAATCAGGAAAACGTTCGAACCGAATCATGCCAAGTTGTATTTATTTAGGCTGGAAGAAGGGCAGGTAGGAAGGAAAAATCTTTTTATTACTGGCAGCAGTAATTTAACCATGGCCGGTTTGTCAACCCAAAATGAATTTAATGTTGAGATAAGCGATTATGGTTTTGATGACGCAGAAAAATACTTTGATGAATTATGGAATAAGGCAGTAAAGATTACTGAGCACGAAGAATCTAAAAATAAACTAATCGGTGTGGTCGAAAAAGAAACCCTAATAAAAGAAATATCCCCATTTGAAGCTTTTGTTATAGTTCTCAAAACATATTTAGATGCGTTTCAATCGCGCGACATCGGCGTATCGCTATTAAAAATACTAGAAGATAACGGCTATACTTATTACCAATATCAGATAGATGCCGTAAAACAGGCGTTGGCAATTATAGAGAATAATAACGGAGTAATAATCGCTGACGTTGTCGGGTTGGGAAAGAGCATTATTGCCTGTGCCGTGGCAAGGGAATTAAAAAAACGAGGTGTTGTTATATGCCCTCCAGGTCTTATCGGAGATAAAAATAAAAATTCCGGCTGGAAGAAATATGTTGAGGAATTTAAGCTCCACGATTGGGAGGTAAGATCACTTGGAGATTTAGAAAATATTGCCGATTTTGTTTCTAAATATAACGATATTGAAGTCGTGATTATCGATGAAGCCCATCGTTTTAGGAACCAGGATACCAAGGACTATGAAACCTTAAAGAATATCTGCCGCAATAAAATTGTTATTTTACTTACAGCTACCCCCTTCAACAATCGGCCTAGCGACATATTAGCTTTATTGAAATTGTTCATTGCTCCCAAGAAGTCATCTATTACTCTTGAGGATAATCTTGTCGATAAATTCAGAGCGTTTAAAGGGACTTTTGACCGACTTGGATATATAAAGAAATATTGGAATTCTTCTAACGCCAATAAACGCAAAAAAGCAGAGGCTTATTATAAGGCATTATTCGGCGAAAGCACCATCAGGTTGGAAAAGGTGGCAAAGCGCTCTCATTATCTTGCCAAACAGATACGGGATGTTATCGAGCCTGTGACTATCAGGCGCAATCGTTTAGATCTTCAGCATAATCCTTATTACAAGGATGAGGTTAAAAACCTTTCTGTAATAGCTGATCCCAAAGAATGGTTTTTTGAATTGACCAAAGAACAATCTGGTTTTTACGATCTTGTTATTGACAAGTATTTTGGTGAACCTGATAATGGAGGTGAATTTAAAGGAGCTATTTACAGGCCATTCGAATATGAAATCGAAAGCCAAAAGATTACAGGGGAAAAGCTTTCCGAGAAAGATAACCGGCAGTTTATGCAGCAGCGGAATTTATACGATTTTATGCGCCGATTACTGGTAAAGCGTTTCGAAAGTTCCTTCGGGTCATTTGAGCAGAGTATAAAAAATTTTAAGCGTATTACGAAAAAGATACTTGATTTTATTGAGAAAACAGGTAAAGGAGATCCTTATAAAGGAGAGTATATTCTTGACCGTTCTTTATTAGAAAAAATATATGACCTGGATTTAGATGATATCGAGAGAGCTTTAACAGATTATACCGATAAAATTAATAATGGGGAGTATCCTAAAAATCATAAGGTTTACAAGATTAAAGATTTTAAATACAAGGAAGATTTCATCATACATATTAAATCTGATATGGAACTTTTTGGTAATATATTGAAACAGCTTAGGGAATTGGATTTAGTAAAGAATGACCCTAAAACCAAATGTCTCATTGAAAATATTAAACGGGAAATTAAACAAAAACCGGTTAAAGGAGAGCCTAATCGAAAGGTAGTAATATTTTCCGAGTATCTCGACACTGTTAAATATCTTGCCCCAATTTTGGAGAAAAACTTTAACAATAAGGTTCTC
>JAKAQK010000034.1 GCA_021822625.1 bacterium
AAAATATTAATTACAGGCGGGGCAGGGTTTATCGGGAGTAATGTAGCCGATATGCTTATTGCAAAAAAACATGACGTAGTCATAATAGACAATCTTTCAAGCGGTTTTGAATATAATGTGAATAAAGAAGTTAAATTAATAAAAGCCGATATTACAGATTTTGACAAAATTGAAAAAATATTCAATGAAGAAAAACCTGAAATAATATACCATTTTGCAGCGCAGATTGATGTCAGAAAATCGGTTTCCGACCCAATGTTTGACGCTAAGACAAATATTATGGCGACGCTTAATCTGATTAAACTTTCTAATGATTTTAAAATCAAAAAATTTATATTTTCTTCAACCGGCGGCGCTATTTATGGCGATACCGACGACAGACCGACTAAAGAAGAGCATTCGGAATGGCCGTTATCTCCTTATGGTATTGCAAAGCTTGCAACCGATAAATTCCTAAATTTTTATTATGAAATATTCGGTTTAAAATATGTTTCGCTGCGTTACGGCAATGTGTACGGTCCAAGGCAGAATCCTTACGGCGAAGCCGGAGTCGTAGCTATATTTTTAAATAAGATGCTTAAAAATGAACAGCCTGTTATTAATGGCGACGGAAAGCAGACTAGGGATTATACATATATAGACGATGTAGCAAAAGCAAATATCCTTGCGCTTGAGAATTTAGATAAAATCGGCATATATAACGTAGGTACATCGATAGAAATCAGCGTTAACGATTTATTTGCCGAAATTAATAAAAATTTTGGCGGCAAGTTTAAAGAAATTCATGGTCCCGCCAAACTCGGGGAACAAAAAACAAGCTGCTTAAATTATGAAAAAATAAAAAAAGATATGGGTTTTGAGCCAGAAATTAATTTTAGCGAAGGCATAAAAAAAACTTATGAGTGGTTTAAAAATTTATAATTTTATGGCATAAAACAAAATATAATATAAAATAATTAATATAAAAAAATATAAATTATGACCAAAAATGAACGCGAAACGACATTTCTCTTAAGTTTATCACATTTTTTTTGTCACGTTGCAATATTGACGTTTCCGGCAATCTTAATTCTTTTAAAGGAAAAATTTCATGTAAATTTTGCAACGCTCGGCATAGTTGCAGGCGTGTATCTGTTTCTGTTCGGAGCAGGTTCCCTGCCTATCGGCTTCATAGCAGACAGGATGAATAAAAATTTACTCCTCAGGATTTATTTGCTTGGCATGTCGTTAAGCGCATTTTCAGCGGCTTTATCCGGAAATTTTTATATTTTCGCTATTTTTATTATATTAATGGGATTAGTCGGGAGTATTTATCATCCCGTAGGATTAAGCATTATGTCTTTTGTAAAAACGGATAAACTGAGAGGCTTTGCCATTCACGGAATAGCGGGAACTTTAGGCGTAGCCTTGAGCGCGGCATTTGCCGGATTTTTAGGCTACTATTTCGGATACGACGCCCCTTATTTAATATTAGGTTTGATTTTTTTATTTATTTTTATTTATTCTTTTTTCGTCAAAATCGAAAACTTAAAGATAGATAATACAAAAACAGATAATACAAAAACAGATAATATAAAAGCAGACAATACAAAAACGGACAAGATAATAAGCGAAAACATTAAATCATTTTTTAATGACTTTTTTCACAGAAATATAGCATTTATTTTTATAGTTGAATTTTTGAACGGTTTCGTTTTTCAGGGAGTATTCTCTTTTCTGCCCGCTTATACAGGGATGAAACTGAAAGATTTTTTATTTTTTCATAATCAGACCGTTGCGGCAGGCGGTTTTTATGTGACTATAGCGCTGTTAGTCGGGGTGTTATTTCAATATTCAAGCACATATATTCCAGTTGCCCTTAAGCCTCGCGGCTCAAACAGCATCGTGTTATTTCAATATTCAAGCACATATATTACAAAAAGATATAAACCGAACAGGGTATTTTCCGTTTTAATTTTAATATCCGGTTTATTTATTTTAATATCCGGTTTTTCAGCGGGGTTTATTTTATTTTTTTCTATCTTGCTATATTCCGCCTTCAGTTTTTCAATGAATCCCATATCAAATCTTTTAATCAGCAGGAATGCAAAAGAATATTACAGGTCGGCGGCTTATGGAATATTCTTTTTTGCAGGATTCGGTATAGGTTCGATTGCGGCGCCGATAGGCGGTTTTATAGCCAGCAGTTTTAAATTAAGCGATACATTTGTATTTTATGGAATTGTAGCGTTGATTTCATTTGTTATATCTATTGCTATTACTAATTATAATATTGAAGAAGCAGAGGCGAATTAAATCAGTATATCTTTATGGTATAATTTTAATAAATAATAAATAATAAATAATAAATAATAAATAATAAATAGTTATTATTATAAAATAAAATATTCATGCATGGAAGCCATTATATAGTTATTACGGCGATTGTTCTGCTTTCTATTGCCTCAGTCGGCGGAATTTTGACTAACTACTTTAAAATTCCGTACACCTCTATGCTTGTCATCATAGGTCTTATTGTAGGTATTTTTCATATTTTTCCAAATTTAAAAATAACCCCGACATTGATTTATTATGTTTTTCTTCCGATTATTATTTTTGAAGGGGCGGTTAATATAAAGATTGCTCCATTAATGTCAAACGCTGTTCCTATAGGCATATTGTCTATTTTCGGCACTATTATTTCAGCAGTTTTTATAGGTATAGTTTTTCATTTTATTCTGGATTTTCCTTTAAAACAGGCCTTAATATTCGGAGCTATAATTACCCCTACCGACCCTATTTCAATACTTGCGTTATTAAAAAATAGCGCCGACGACTATAACGGCGATAACAATGACGGCATTAAGACGGTGCTTGAAGGAGAAAGTCTTTTTAATGACGGAATAAGTCTTGTGCTGTTTGAAGTTTTTTTAGGATTAAATTTTCACAATGCTGGATTGATTTTTTTAAAAGGCGATATTTTAAATATATTTCAATATATTTTTGGAATAATCGGCATTTCAGCGCTTAAGTTTTTATATGAATCGCTTGGAGGTTCAATACTTGGCGTTATACTTGGCTATGCCGTATCTTTTTTACTGTCTCTTACGATAGATTATTTAACGGAAATAATGATATCCCTTCTGCTTGCTTACGTATCTTTAATATTCGCATATTATTTGCATGTTTCTTTTATAATGGCTATAATATTTAGCGGTATAGTATTGGCTAACTTTGGATTTGAGAAAAAAGTATCGAGTAAGGCGGTGGAAGTGTTTCCGGTTATTATTGAATACTTAGCTTTTATTATTAATTCCGTCCTATTTCTTATTATAGGCATAGAGATTAATTTGTTTAAAATTTTAAACCTATGGATTATTTCAATTTTCTTAATATTTCTTGTTATATTGTCAAGATTTATAGCGGTGTATCTATTTTCTCCGCTCAGCGATAAAATTGTTAATAAGCTTAGATATAAAATCAAGACATTTTCTCAGAGTATAAATTTAAATAAGCGGTATAAAAGATTTCTTGTATTTGGAGGACTGAGGGGCGCATTGCCTATTGCTATGGCATTGTCGCTGCCTTTAGATTTACATATGAGGTCTAAAATAATAACATATGTTTTTATTTCCGTTCTCTTTTCGTTAACTGTGCAGGCAATAATTTTCGATATTTTTTCGAAAAAAAAATTAAAAAAAATTAAAGTTTAGCAGGGCTGATTACAGGCTAAATTACAAAATTACAGGAAGTGAAGTTAGATGGAAAAAATAAAAAAATATAAGACGGCGGGTTTCCTTTTAGATAGGCTTCATATTGTACAAAATGCGCATGGCTTTATAGATGAACACTCCTTAGAGCTTATTGCAGATGAATTAAATATGTCAAAAGGGGAAGTTTACGGCGCGGCAACATATTACAAAGATTTTATTGTGCAGCGGAACGGCATAAAAAATAACAATATTAAAAACAGTGTTAATTTATCAGAAAATAACCATAAAGCGAGCGATAATAAACTTAGCGTTGCAAACGACGATGTTTTTTCTAAAACAAAATTTGTTTTTAAAAGGGTAGGAAAAGTAAATCCGCTCTCATTAGACGATTATAAAAATCAGCATGGATTTAAAGGACTTGAAAATGCGTTATCTTTAATTACTCCAATCATATTTTCCGGCGGCAAGTCCTCCGTAAGCTCGGCTGTGAATACGGGAAGCGATAAAAATACGAAAATTATCATCGATATTTTAAAAAAATCAGGCTTAAAAGGCAGGGGCGGCGCAGGTTTCCCAGTGGGCATAAAATGGGAAACAGTCCTTAATGCAAATATAAGTAGAATAAAAGAAGCAGAATATAATAATATAAAATGCAATATAAATTTTAATCTTCATAATAAGATAGATAGCGCAGAGAATAAAGTAAATAATAATAAAAAAGTTAATAATGATATAAATTATAATAATGATATAAATTCTAACGTTATAAATATTAGCGATAATCTCTTAAATGAAAAAGAAAACCAAAGGATAAATAACAGAGAGGCGGAACATAGCGAAAAATATATAGTGTGCAACGGAGACGAAGGCGACGAAGGCGCATTTGCCGACAGATTAATTCTTGAGTATGACCCTTTCATGCTTATAGAAGGTATTCTTATAGCTGCATTCACAATTTGCGCAGAATACGGTTTTATTTACGTTAGGTCGGATTATAAAAACGGCATTGAAAAATTGCAGAATGCTATAGATTTATGCTATAAGTCAAATTATCTCGGCAATAATATTTTAAATACCGGACACAGTTTTGATTTAAAAATAATAGCAGGAGGCGGAAATTACGTATGCGGCGAAGAGACGGCGCTTTTGGAAAGCATTGAAAATAGAAGGGGTATGGTAAGAGTCCGCCCGCCTGTTCCGGCTGTTTCTGGTCTTTACGGTAAACCTACTATTTTAAATAATGTAACGACTTTTGCGTCTGTTGCGTATATTTTCGGCTGGCTTAATATTAATCCTGATTTAAGCTTAGATTTAATTGGTATCAAAGATAAAGATGAAGAAGATGAGAATAAAGAAGAAAATAAATATAAATATAAAGACGAAGAGAAAGGTGATAAAGACATAAAGTTTAATGATAAGCAGGTTTTAATTGAAGTTCAGGATAAAGAAGATATAAAATTTTATGATAAGCCGGATTTGAAATATTTTGATAAATTAAATGTTCCGAAAGTACCTTTTCCGTTTCAGCTGTCGGGAGCCGTAAAATTCCCAGGTCTTTACGAATTAGACAACGATATATCGTTGAAAGAATTATTATATGAGTTCGGCGGAGGACCTCTGCAGGATAATATGCAATTTAAAGCGGTGCAGATAGGCGGGCCGCTTGGCGCTTTTTTTCCATTATACGGCGATTATACCGATGAATTTTTAAATATTAAACTTACATATGAAGAGGTAGCTAAAAAGGCGGGAATGCTGGGGCATGGCGGCATATTAGTCTATGCGGAAGATGTCGACATAAAGAATATTTTAGATAAAACATTAGATTTTTGCATTGAGGAATCATGCGGAAAATGTGCGCCCTGCAGAATAGGTTCCGTCAGATTAAAAGAATTGTTTGAAAGAATCTTTAAATCTAATCGGGATGATAATATTAAGAACGATAATCTCAAAGTAATTTATGAAATCCTTGCAACTATGAAATATTTATCTCTATGCGGATTAGGAAGCGGAATAACTTTGCCGATAGAAAGCCTTTTAAAATATTTCGGCGATGAAATATTTATTTAATTTATTTATTTATTAATTAATTAAATATTGGCATGGTTATGTATATTTTATTTTATTTTATTTGATTGATTCAATCTTATTTCTTCTTAATTTAGGCAGTATATAAACTAAACAATATAGGCATAATATGATAATAACTGTAGAAATAGACGGCAATAAAATTTATGCGGAAGAAGGCGCAATACTTCTTGACGCTGCAAATAAAGCAGGAATTGCAATACCGTCGCTATGCGCCTCAAAAAATCTTTTACCTTATGGGGCATGTAGAATGTGCGCCGTTGAAACGGAAGGTCGCAAAGGTTATATATACGCATGCTCTACGCGTATTGTCGAAGGTATGAAAATAAAGACTTATTCGGAAAAACTTTTTGCTTTAAAACGTACATTAATTGAACTTTATCTCTCCGACCACCCTAACGACTGTCTTACGTGTCCGCAGAATTTAGATTGCGAATTGCAGAAATGGGCTGCTTATTTTGGTGTTAGAAAAATAAGGTATAGGGGTAAAAGTCATTTACTGAGCGGGATTGACGAGTCAAATCCTTATTTCAGATTTGACCCTTCAAGATGTATCGTCTGTGCAAGATGCGTAAGGGCATGCAGCGAAATTCAGGGCAATTTTGCATTGACTATTGCAGGAAGGGGGTTCGATTCTACTATAAAACCTGTTAAAAGAAGTTCAAATAATCTAAATTTATCGGCTATTAATAAAATTAATAAAGATTTTGTTGTTGGCAGTAATAAAAAAAATAAAATAAACAGTGCGATAAAAAGCAATGTTAATACAAATTTCGGCGGCGGTAACGAAAATACAGACAAAGCAGATAATTTTATAAATTCAGAGTGTGTTTCTTGCGGAGCTTGCGTAAAAGAATGTCCCACAGCGGCATTGACGGAAAACAATTTATTCGAATCGGGAAAAGCTTTTTCAAAAATAAAGACAACCTGCGCATATTGCGGCGTGGGGTGTTCGTTTGAGGTTCAATATAAAGGTGATAATATAATAAGGATGATTCCCGTTGACGACAGTTTGTCAAATTACGGTCATTCCTGTGTTAAGGGGCGTTTTGCATGGAGTTATGTTAAAAGCAAAGATAGGCTGACGAAGCCGCTTTTGAGAAATAATTTAAATGAAGAATTTAGAGAAGTTTCATGGGAAGAAGCTTATACTTATATTGCCGAAAAATTTATAGAACTTCAGCGTAAATACGGCATTAAATCAATTGGAGCTATCAGTTCTTCAAGATGCACAAACGAAGAAAATTATTTAATGCAAAGAATGGTTAGAACCGTTTTTAAAAATAATAATATCGATACTTGCGCAAGAGTATGTCATCAACCTACCGGATATGCGCTTGGCGTCGCTTTCGGCGCAGGTGCCGGAACTCAGGATTTGAGTTCTATGTTTAATTCAAATTTAATTATGCTCATAGGAGCAAATCCCACGGAAGCTCATCCTGTAGTCGGCGCATTTATAAGAAAAATGGCGAGAAATGGAGCAGATTTAATTGTTATAGACCCGCGTATAACTGAAGTTGCCAGATCTGCGAACGTGCAGGCAAAATTTCATTTACGACCGAAACCGGGAACAAACGTAGCTATTTTAAATGCCTTTGCTTATACGATAATTAAAGAAGGACTTTTAAAACATGATTTCATTAAAGATAGATGCAATATTGAAAGTTTTAATTTATGGGAGAAATTTATTTTAAGCGATGATAATTCTCCTGAAGCGGCGGAGGTTATAACGGGAGTTCCCGCTAATGAAATTAAAGAGGCGGCAATGCTATACGCAAGAGCTAAAAATGCCTCAATATTTTACGGACTCGGCGTAACGGAACATTCGCAGGGTTCAAGCGGCGTACTTGCGATAGCCAATCTTGCAATGCTGACGGGCAATATCGGCAGAACGGGCGTCGGAGTTAGCCCTTTAAGAGGGCAAAATAATGTACAGGGAGCTGCCGATATGGGAGCAGAACCTGCTACCTTGCCAGGCTATCGTCATATATCAGATGACAGAGCCAGAGAACTATTTGAAAAAGAATGGAAAGTAACATTGGATAGCGAACCCGGCATGAGGCTTCCAGATATGCTCAGGAATGCTTTAGCCGGAAGATTTAAGGGGCTTTATATCTTTGGTGAAGATATTGTTCAGACCGACCCTGATTCTAATCGTATAATAGAATCTTTAAAGTCTATGGATTTAGTTGTAGTACACGATTTATTTAAGACCGTCACTTCAGAATATGCTCATGTGATACTTCCCGGTTCATCATTTCTTGAAAAAGACGGAACGTTCACAAACTGGGAAAGAAGAATCCAGAGAGTTAGGAAGGTGCTTGAACCCGCTGCAGGAAAACAGGACTGGCAGATTATCGAAGATTTAAGCAGGTATTTAACAGAGCATGGCGGCAAATATAAATCTGCTAATTTAGCGGATGCTTTTACAAAATCTAACGCTAAATTTGCGAAGGCTGCGGCAGAAGAAGATAATAGGAAGGTGCCGCCGCCTGCAGCTGAAAATAAGAGCTTTGATAGTCATGCACCTGCAGCTGACAATAAAAGCTTCGGTAATCATAATGCAAATTTAGATTATATACATCCTTCCGAAGTTATGGATGAAATAGCAAGACTTACGCCGTCTTTTGCATTGGTGAGTTATGAAAAATTAGATAATAAGCCTTACTCTATTCAATGGCCATGCAATGAAAATGCTCCTAACGGAACAGACATTTTGCATAAAGACGCTTTTATCGGAGGGAAAGGAAGATTTGTCATTACATCTTTTGCGGGGTCTAAAGACCGCACCGACCGGCAGTATCCGTTTATTCTTACAACAGTAAGAAATTTGTTTCAGTATAATTCTGCAAACAATACGAGGCGCACCGAAAACAATTTATGGTATTGTGAAGATTATTTAGAGATAAGTAAAGAAGATGCTGAAATATTAAATATAGAAAACGGCGAAACTGTTTTAATTGAAAGCAGGAAAGGAAAAATTAATTTGACGGCAAATATAAGCGGCAGAGTGATGAAAGGCGTCGTTGCGACGACATTTCATTTTCCTGAATTAAAAACCAATATATTAACCAGCGATTACTCGGACTGGTCAACTGAAACTCCTGAGTATAAAGTAACTGCGGTTAATATTAAAAAAATAGAAGTCTCAAAAAGCGCTAAAAAAGAATCAAGTGTATTCTCAGCCGCAGATTATAGACAAACTGAAACATACGATGAGGAAGCTGCAAGAATGTTTAATGACCTGACTAAAACTTTCGAAGCTTACGACCGTGAAACGGCGGATAGAGAAATAGCTGCACACATAAAAAAATACTGGGAAAAAGAGCTAATTGAAAGACTTATTAAATTAAAATTGCTAAATTGAAAATAAGTTAAACGGCATCTATAATCATACCCTAATTTTCAAAAAATTAGCGCCGGGCTCTAATTTCTCTGTCCAATTCCTAATTTAATAAAATACAGGTTTTATTGTTTTTGCTATTAATTCGCCTGCCGTATTTTTAGATGCCGTTATGCTTACGGTCTGCCCTTTTTTGTAGTCGGTACAAGAGGCTGTCTTAAAATTAACTCCGACGCCGTTATAACATACCGTTGAACTATTTATTTCAAACAGCAGAGGCGTTGCTGTTCTGTCGGATAATTTTAATGCCGTATTATTTAGCGCAATAATTGTTCCGGTATAATAAAGAGTATTTTTATGGAATAATTGAAGCGGACCGCCTGTATGAGGCGTAGCAGCTTCAGAGTCAGACAAAAAAAATAATGATGCCGCCGCCGACGCAAAAAGAAACACGGAAAGCACTAATAAGACGGATGCCGGTTTAATTTTATTTAATATAAAATCTTTAATGCCGGATTGCTCATTATTAAAATTTTGTGTGTTTCCCATATTATTATATCCGTCATTTTTATTTTTTTGAATATTTTTTATTTTTATTATATGCATTGAAGCATCTCCTTACTGATTTAATTTAACAATAAATTAATTATATGTATTTATTGCAGTCATATTTATATTATAAAATGATTCGCTTTAAATCATAATGTATTTGCATAACTTGATATAATTTATATATAAGTCATATAATTTTTAAGGTTCTTCAAACCATGAAGTAGGGGTCACCTTAGACGGCAGCGCCGGTATTTTTTGTCTGAAAACTTTGCCTGTCGACGTAGTTACGCCAATATAATTATTAGCTATAGTAGGTGCAGATGCGACGCCTGAACCGACGACCGTTGATTGCGCAGCCCCGCTGGATGCGGTTGCATTATTTATTATCGAAATAGTTCCTGAAGTCGAAACTAAAATAGTGCCGCCGCCGTTAAGATAACTTAAAGCGTACAGCTTTGACGTTCCGTAACCGCATGCGTCCTGAACGGATGACGGCGTAAACGTAGTGAAATAAACTATTCCGTCGTAGACAACCGGCGCAGATGTTACCTTTTCTCCTTGAGATAACGTTATATACCATCCGTCTGCCGCTTGAACATTTGACAGATTAGTAGTAGAACCGCTTACGCCGGTCTGATTCACTAAATTAGATTCGTTAATCGGACCGCCGGATGGGCACATTAGCGGACCGCCTAGTTGCGTGGAATTTATTGCTATAAATTCATTATTTCTTGACGCGGTTACTTCATTTAAATCTTCTCTATTGCCCGTACCGAAAAAAATCCAGAAGTTGCCTAACGTATCCGTTGTTATTGCCGGCGAAAAGAAAATATTCAACGGATCGGCGGTCGACGCGTCAGAATCAAAAACTCTGCAGACGTCCCAGTTCGAAGTTCCCTTTGCGGCATAAGGAGCAGAGCCGTAAGGAATGTTGACGGACCAGAGCTGTCCGCCCAAATCTCCTGCGTAAAAACCTTCAACCCTAAAGTTCTGGCTTAAGACAGGCGCAATTGAAGAAGGAATAGAATATTTCATGTTTGAATCATTTGACGAATTGAATTCCCATAAAATCTGCTCGTCGATATAATCGGGATTGGCAGACGTTCCGTTGTTTACGGGATTCGGTTCTGCATACAGCGCATACAGCGCATCTCCAAGGCTGTTGTTTGATGAATATCCTCCGCCTATAAAAGCTGTGTATGTTTTTACGTATTGAGGGTTTAATACAGGACTCGACGTATTGGGATCCGGATCGTTTCCGCAAATTCCTGCTTCTCCGTTTGTTTTTGAATAGTCCGGATTTGGAAGACATATATAAGATATATACGGTTTAGACCAAGTATTGCCCATTGAACCATCCGTAATATTCCACAAAGGATCTGGGTAAGACGAGCTTGAAGGATTAGTGACTCCCAATGCATAATAGTATGTCCCGCCGTTTCTTTCGCCGCCTAGTAATACAGAGTGCCAGCTGTTCTGAAGGCTGTTTTGATTTATAGAGTATTCTGAGTCATCAACGGTATTAATTTCCGGAGATTCTGCAGTTTCAGTTCCTCCGCTTACGTAATCGGGAAATATGTTGTTAAAGAAAACATCCGATGCATCCGGAGTAGAATCGACAAATTCCGGAAAATTAAGCGCTGTTCCTACTCCTATAGAACTATCGTACCATGCAGTTATTTTTGGAAGCAGATTGGGGGGGATATAGCCGAAAATTTCAGCTCCTGTTCCGTACGTGTAAGAATCCGTTGAACTGTCCCAGCTTCCGGCGTTGAAGGCATGAAGCATACCGTCGTTGGCGCCGACATATAGCACTTCATTTCTTGGATTTGTAACGGCATATTCCTGTTTAAACGCCTGATAAGAACTGCTGGCATATGGGAAAGGCGGCGGACCGACTAAAACAGGATTAGAATGGAATATAGCGCCCAGCTTCCAGTTATCGGTAGATGAATCAGGATCTAATACGAAATTTAAAATATCTGAAGCGCATGCAGAGACGGAAGATGAACCGGGACAGACTGTCCCGTAGTAATCGGGACTTGTACTGCCGGAGCTTACATTAAGCATACTGTCTAAATTGCTATTGCCGCTGCTTGTGCTTACGGGATTTACGTTAATAGTTTGCTGAGTACCGGTTTGTGTATCCAAATAAGACGTTAATACATCTCTTGAAGAAGCGGGTTCCGATTGGAGAAGTCCCCCTGCTCCGTTTCCGTTATCCCAATAAGAGTCGCTGGTAATTATCTGCCCGTTTGCTCCTATTGCCGGACCGTAAGGACCTACAAGCTGGTCTTGAGAATTTAAACCGAAAAGATAAATATTTCCTTCGCCCCAGAGCGGCTGGTTTAACGACTTGAAATTGGTATAATAGACATATTGCTGACTAGATGTTTCATTCACGACGGGAGACGTAAAGGAAGCCGTCTGTTTTTCTATCTGATTAAATATTGTCGTCAAAGAAGACTGCAGCTCGTTTAAGTTGTATGCAAGGTAAACAGTGCCGGACAAGGTAAGAGGATTTGTTGGAGATGCAAGCGAATTTGACAGAAGAATCTCGTTAGAATCAGGATAAACGGCTGTAATAACGGCACATTGAAATCCGTTTGAATAAGAACCGCTGTCATTATTTTTCGTTTCACAGTCCGAGGACTGCCAGCCGTTATCTGATATCGTATCTCCAATCTGAACTCCGTCGGTTGTTCCAAAAAGAGACGGCGGAATTTGCAGCAGCGTTCCGGCATTATTTTTAACCGTTGCGGAAATATTAGGTATTCCGTTAAGATATACAGGATTATTAATTGTGCCCGGATTAATCCCGACGCCGGCGTTGGCGACTTCCTGAATATACGTTCCGCTGCCTACGTTATTTGCATAACCGAATCCGATGATAAAAAGCTCTATCGGGTATGACGTATCTAAGTTATACAGATCGTAAACCTCCTGGGGGGTTTCGGACGAAGGTATGCCGTTTCGGGCATTACCTCCGTACTGACATAAATTTCCGTTCGTATTGTCCGTGTAAATATTAAGAGGAGAAGACGGAACGTCGAGCGGCGACCACCGACATCCGTCGTTGGCTTCGCCGTCGGTAATGATTATAGAAAAATTTCTTCTGCATGCTTTTGCAGAATCTGTTTGCAGCGAATTTTGAAAATACCCGTACATATCGGCAACGGAATCCGCCGTCGGCGTTCCGCCCCCTGCTTTTAATCCGGAAATAACATTTCCGTCGGGGTCAATAGCGTTATTGCCGTAAATGGGAGCTTTCCAAAGAAGCCAGTTTATTGCGTTAGATGCGACTTTTGCCGGTTCAAAATAAGGGTCTGTGCTGTTTGTCGTGTTTGCTCCCGCAGGTACCGTGTCGGTATTATTTAAAGGGTTCAAAGTACCGTCGACGCTTAAAGGCACGTAAACTACCCAAGGGCTCGCCCATGTAATATAAGGCTCTCCTTCCGGTGCCTCGCCGCTGTAATCGTAGGAGATAAAATAATATGTGGTTCCTTGAGAGTTAATCGTATTGGGACATCCGGCATAACCGTTTATAGAAACAGACTGCCATCCATTATAGCTATAATTTAAATAATTGTTTAAAGTGAGTATATAATTATTTCCGGAACCGCCGTAATAAAACAGTGCAAAAGGATAATTTGGATTATTATATGCCTCTAATCTGCCGGTTTCATCCGGCGTGCCGCCCGCCGTAGTACCGGGCACTGCGTAATGCGGAGCGTTCGGAGTATTCTGAAACGATTCGTCGTCGGAATAAACGCACATGTTTTCTTGTCCGCCGTTATAAGTCTGCTGAAACGAAGCAAAGGCAAAATTTAAATTTGAAAATTCTGGACTGTTTACAATGTTGCTTATAGCCAATTTTGCATTGTATATTTTAGAAAACATAGAATTTGAACCCGGAGCCCAGACATATGAACCAATTCTCTTCGGCTGACCATTCCTTCCAATAACCCATGTTCTTGCCCAGCTTTCCGGTCTGTCGTATCCGCTTGAAGATGAATTTTTCCACAAAACGTCTTTATTCCACATCATAGAGCCGGAAGTATCTAAAAATATCATTACGTTGGGATTATTCACGTTTGTAAGAAACGATGTATCGGATGCATGAGCAGGTTTCAAACTGTATATCCCCGTGATGGCGGCGCCTATATTTACGGTGAGCGCAAAGAGAAAAAGGATTAATATATTTTTGCTTACCAATTTGAGCATCAACATTCTAAAACCGTATATTATTTTTTGTTCCATAATAGCGCGCACCTCCTGCGCCTTATATACTATAGTACTTTTAATTTATTTATGGCATATAAACTAATACTGAAGTAATGTTA
The DNA here is from genome assembly GCA_021822625.1 of bacterium. Lineage (GTDB taxonomy): Bacteria > SZUA-79 > SZUA-79 > Acidulodesulfobacterales > Acidulodesulfobacteraceae > Acididesulfobacter. The sequence goes on from JAKAQK010000034.1 coordinate 14,019, forward strand.
TTTAAGTATTAATAAAATATAAATATCTCAAATATTAGATTAGTATGTTGTTAATGTATGTTCTTTAAAAACTTTCGGCTCTCTATCTCTCTGTCTATTTATCTATTTATCTATATTATTTATCTCTCTATCTATTTATCTATCTATCTATCTATCTATTTATTTATCTATATATCTACATAGCAATCTTACCTGTCTTCTATTTATTATTTTCTTAAAATTCGTGTTATAAAATTTAGTAGCCCAATTTATTTGGACCATAATCAAACGTCATTCCAGATTTCGCCGTGTTTGAACCTTTCTGCGCTATAACATTTATCTGTCCTTTGTAAAAATAGTAATTTGAACTATACCCGGGTATAGGGCCATATGTCCCGCTATACTCAAAACCGATTTGTCCGCTAAAATCGGTCAAAATATTTGAAACCGATGGATTGATATTTGACGTATTGAGTTCAATAAAATTATTTCCTGTCTGTACAGTATTGTTATTGTCGACAGTATAATAAAAAAGTCCCGAGGTTGGCATGCCTATACCGTCGTTTGTGCCCTGATCAGTGCCAATCTGCGACAATACAATATTCATGCCTGAATTTGCGGTATTAAAAGTATAAACGGTTATTGAATTTTTACCGGCGCTTATAATATCGGACCCTGATGTTCCAATGGCAACAGCTGCGATAATACTCAGTATGACTATCATCAGCAAAACAGTAATCAAAGCTACGCCGTCGCTGTTTTTAATTATATGATATTTTGATGTGATTTTAACTTCCATAATAGACATTCCTCAAAAAAACATTCGAACTGAAATCTGCTAATATATTATTTCCTACGACCTGACCTGCTTGACCTTTAGCGGCTACTCCCGCCGCATTAGCATTGTAGGGAACATGAATACTGTAAGCAGGAGAATCCGACAGGGCTACGTCCGATTCTCCGGTCAGCGATAAAATATAAAGGTAAGGCTGCGGTATAGTATAGGAATTGTTAACATCATTGCCCGGCACAGGCGAAACGCTGAAATTATTTATATACCCGTCTAGCAATATTGTGGTATTAGGTACGCATTGGGGCGGGCTATATGGTGTCGTTACATAAGGAGGCTCTGGCTCTGTCACGATTGGATTAACCTGACATTCATACAAATTTCCGGGTTGATTCCACGGCGGATTAAAATTGTAATTCGCGCTGCCCCAATAATACATAACCTGCTGTATCGCCGAAACCTGCCCGCCGCTGATATTTTTCGGCGACACCGGATTGTCAGTACACACTCCGCCCGCTCCCGGATTTACCTGGATCTTGCCAGCCGTAATATTAATATTCGTTATGCACAGTGTTATCGGAGGAGTAGGCAAGTTTCCCGACGCATTAGGGATTGGATTAATAATATTTAAAATTTCGCCTACATGAAAATCTGCAATATGGCAGGCGTTTGAAGGAGTAAATTCTGAAGATGGACCTGCGGCGTTCGGATTCGTAACACCCGTCAGAATACAAGGATTTGCCCCGTTAACTACCGTTCCGTAACTAACTAAAAGTTCGTAAGGATTATTAGGATAATCTGCCAGTATCCTCTGTACCGGCGGTACAGCCCCGGATTGATTAAAATAATTTTGACCATAGTCGAAACCTGCCATTCTTAAAGAATATTTAACGGTATCATATGCGATTAAGAGCCGCTGCTGTTCCTTAGACACCGATCTGGTAGTTCTAAATACGCCGGACTGATTTAACAGTATAAAATAAGCGGCTCCGACAACTATCAGAGATATTACCAGCGATATAATCAATTCTATTAGCGTCAACCCGCTATCGTTCAAAACGGGATTGCTTTTAGAAGACGTATGAAACTTCCAAATTTTATTTTTAAATAAGCCTATTTTTAACATAAGTGTTTATCCGAATATAAATATTATCAATATTTAAATATATATATAAAATAAATTAAAAAATTATAATAAAAAATAAAACCAAATCATAATAAAGATAGATTAAAATTATAATAAAATAAAATCTGCCCGATTAAAAAATAATAATATAATTAATAATGATATCCTGTACAATAACATTACGCGATAATGTCGTCCATTACTATAACGTGGTGTCCGCCGTCCCATGAAACATCAACCGTGGCATCAACGGCGCCGGTAGTATTCGGATTGGGATTTTCGGCCAGAGTTATAGTGACCGAATATGTATTGGTAATACCGATGCCTCCTGCAGACAACAAACCTCCCGGCTGAGGACCACCGACCGCCAGCGCAGGATTTATACACGCTGCTATTTTGTTTCTTGTATCCGGAGTCAAAATAACAGGCGAAACTATGTAAGAATATGTGCTTGGAACGCCAAAATCGCCTTCGACATTTGTAACCCCGAGACAATTCAGCTGACTAACTTCCATTTGAGCTATATTAGTCGCAAAATTTGTCTTACCGGCAAGACTGTTGTTGTTAAGCAGAGCAATCGACAAAGCCATAACTCCAAGAAAAGCAAAAGTCAATATCAACATTGCTATCATGACTTCAAGAAGCGATTCCCCTGCATTATTGTTCGTCATTATTGGTCGTCATTATTGTTTGTAATTATTGTTTAGTATGGCTTATTAAAAAAATTATAATATTATAATTTTTAATTTATATAATTTTAAATACATTACTACTTTAACTTATATTTATCAATATAATATATATTACTCTAAACATTGTAAGCCGTCAAGTAATTTTACAATGCGCAGATAACATATAATTTTGTTTTTAGCCGACAGCGTAACTATTGGTTCTATGGGTTCAGTTCATAATAATAAGCTTAACTATGCTTTATCCGTTACAACAACATTAAATAGTCTGATAGTCTATATTGGTTGTTATACCGCTCGTGGATGCAGCAGATATTTTAACGACCATTTTAAACGTTTATGATTTTATAATTAAAATAAAAAACAAATTGCGTTGCAATTTATTGAAGCGTATTGATTATAAATTTCCGTTTGCATTTTATGTATATATCTTATATTATATATTATAAATTAATAACGAGGATTGGAATTTACGAAAAACAGAAATAAATTCTTTATGTATTTTGCATTTTAAATTTACATCATTAATTATGTTTGATTCGATTAGCACAAAAAAATGAATATAAAAAATATTTGCAGCAAATTTTACAAGACCAATAAGTTTAGCAAA
>JAKAQK010000188.1 GCA_021822625.1 bacterium
GCGTTTTTATACAATATTTAATTGAGCAAAACATCCCGTAAGAATAATAGCGCTCAGCGGATATTTATTTTTTATCCTGTTCAGCATTCTTTTTGTTTCATTATCTGCTTTTTCCGTAACGGAACACGTATTGACAAGAAACAGGTGTATATGCATCGTATGCTCGTTAATTTTGTGCATATTGGAGGCATCTATAACATTAAACCCGCGATTTCTCAATAATGATTCAAATTGTCCTGCTTCGAATTGGTTTAATTTGCAGCCTGATGATATAACGGCGCAGTTTGCTTCGCTGCCGTGTAATTTAAGTTTTAATATTTCACTATCTAAATAATTCAGAAAATCATCCATCACAGCCTATATTTATGACTATTTATATTTTTATTACAATCTATATTTATAACTATTTATATTTTTATTACAATCTATATTTATAACTATTTATATTTATTACAGCCTATATTTATAAGTATTTATATTTATTACAGCCGTCCATAATTATTTCAATTTTTATTACAATCTATCCATTACGATTTAAATTCTTATTACATTCTATAATTTATGACTATTTATATACTTTGCAATCTATATCCATGACAGTCTGCAGACTACAGAGACCTTAATTTAAGCACGGATTTTTTTACGGCGTTTACCGCATATTCTATATCATCCTCGGTAGTCCATCTGCCTATGCTGAATCTTATGGCGGATTGAACTCTGGCGGCATCGTATCCATGCGCCTCAAGAACGTGCGATTTAACTAATGCGCCGGCATTACACGCAGAACCTGCGGAAGCGCTAATGCCGTAAAGGTCCAGATTAAACAACAGCGTCTCGGCTTTTATTCCGTCGATAGATATGTTTATAGTATTTTTAAGCCTGTTTACAGGATGGCCGTTTAATCTGACGTTATCTACGGCAGAGAATAATTTATCAAGAAACATGGAACCCAAATAATTTATTTTTTTGAGATTTTCTTCCGCATTATTTTTAACTATTTCCAAAGCTTTTGCAAGAGAAACTATGCCTGCAGTGTTTTCGGTGCCGCCTCTATAGCCGCGTTCCTGATGCCCCCCATGTATTATAGGGTCAATTTTAATGCCCTTTTTAATATAGAGCGCGCCATTGCCCTTCATAGCATAAAATTTATGTCCTGAGAAACTGCACATATCTACAGGCGTATCTTTGATTGAAAAAAAATGTTTTCCGATAACCTGTACTACGTCGCTATGCACAACAATATTTTCATTTATTTTTTTTATTTCGTTTACAATATTTTTTAGCGGAAATATCGTGCCTGTTTCATTGTTTGCGCCCATAATTGAAACCAAAACGGTATTTTCTTTTATCGACGACAATAAATCGTCCATGAGAAGCTCGCCGAAATTATTAATGCCTATATAAGTGGTTTCAATACCTTGAGTTTCTAAAAATTGAAAAGTATTTAAAACCGCATGATGTTCCACCGCCGACGTGATAATATGCAGTTTTCTGTCTTTATTGACGGACATGAGACGATTGATATATCCTACGATAGCAAGATTAATAGATTCCGTCCCTGAAGACGTAAAAATCAATTCATCTTCAGAACCGGCGTCTAAAAATGATTTAACAAATTGTCTTGAATCTTCTATTAAAATTCTTGCAGACCTTCCTTCTTCATAAAGGCTGGAAGGATTTCCGGACACATTCTTTAAAACATCGCACACGTCTTCTAATACAGTTGGATCTAAAGGCGTTGTAGCGTTATAGTCTAAATATATTCTCGGCATTATTATGTTTAAATTTATTTTGCAATTTATTTATAAGTTTCGTGTAATTTACTTCCATATATTATATATTCTGATTTATTGACCTATATCGCAACTTATTTTATTGACGGCGTTATAATTAGTTACGATTTATTACAATTTTTATCGGCATTTTCTAAAGTTTCAGGCAGCTCATTATTTTTAATATTATAATTATTCTTAATATTATATTCGGATATAACATCTGCAATAGAAATTGAATTAAGGAACTCTATAATTTTTGAAGATATAGAATTCCACATGTCAAAAGCCAAACATATTGATTGCCTTTCGCATTCTTTTTTATTATGTTCTTTGCTGACACAGCTTATAATGTCTATTGGTTCAACTGAAGCAATAAGATCGCCGATAAATATTTTTGACGGATCCTGGTTAAGGAGATAACCGCCGCCGGGACCTCTCAGACTTTTAACTATTCCTGCCTTCTTTAATGTAAAAAAAATCTGTTCTAAATATGTTAAAGATATAGATTCGCGCTTAGCAATATCTTTTAAGCTAATCGGTACTTTGTTATTATTTGAATTGTACGCAAGGTCGATAATAGCTCTTACCGCATATTGACCTCTGGAAGATAATCTCATATTTTTTTGTCAATTTGAATTATTTGGCAATTTAGCATCTGAATTGCTTAATATTTGCATTAATCAGCATATGAATTATTCAGCAGCCGAATTAAATAAGCATCTAAATTATATTTATACCTATCGAATATATTATATATATCATTTATAAATTTTTTTAACATCTGAATTGCTAAGCATTTAAATTACTTATATTTATATTTATACTTATACTTTATTATATCTTATACTTACAAAATAGATTGTTTATAAATTTCTTCAGCGGCTGAATTATTTAATTTTTGAATTTATATCCATATTTTTTATTTTATTCTCCAATTCCGTAATTCTATGCTTTAATGTTTCAATCTCATAATAATTGGGGTCAAAAAGTTTGTGATGTTCAAGGTCTACATGGTCATGGACTTCAGATTCGTCTCTCTTGATAGATTTAGCCGGCACGCCCGCCACCGTAGAGTGAGGCGGCACGCCGCTGACAACAACGGAATTAGAACCTATTTTGCTGTCATGACCTACCGTAAACGGACCTAATATTTTTGCTCCTGCTCCTATCATAACATTATCTTCAATTGTCGGATGTCTCTTTTCTTTTTTCCAGCTTATTCCTCCAAGCGTGACCCCGTGATATATCGTAACGTCGTTGCCTATTTCAGCCGTTTCGCCTATGACGACTCCCATGCCGTGGTCTATAAAAAACCTCCTGCCTATTTTAGCTCCGGGATGGATTTCTATACCGGTAATAAATCTTGCAAATTGCGATACCAGCCTTGCCGGCAGTTTAATTTTATGAATCCATAAAAAATGTGATATTTTATGAAAATATATAGCATGGAGCCCGGGATAGCAAAGCAAAACCTCTAAAGTGCTCCTTGCCGCCGGATCTCTTTCAAATACGGAGTTGATATCTTCTTTTATAATTTTAAACATTAAGTTATATATATTTCTTAACTATTTTAGCTATATTGCTCACTTTTATAATCTTTATAGATTTTATAACGTTAATAACTTTTGACTATTTTTATAGACTTAATAAAGTTAATAGCTTTGATATGTTTTTATTATTATTATAGACTTAATAAGTTTAATAATTTTAATAATTTTTTTTGAATTATTAGAATTATGTTATATAATGAAAAATCAAACTGGCATATAACAATTATATATTATATCATTGTATTATTACCC
>JAKAQK010000035.1 GCA_021822625.1 bacterium
TGAATCCAATATATCAAATTTTCTTTCAAATGAGAATAAAAAATTGGAAAAAGCTATATCAGGGGTTTCGGGAGGTGCGGGGTTAAGGCTTATTTCGGAAAAAAAATCATATTATGCATTTACTAATAATATTGATGAGAAAAATTTATTAGAAATAGGCAAAAATTTAAACAAAATAGCAAGAACTAATAGAACAAATAATAATTTTGATAAGTTAGATCTAAATTTTAAAGAATCTAAAGCAAAAATAGACATCCCTGTTTTAAAAGAAGTATTAAATGTTTCTATGAATGAAAAAATAAAAAAAATAGACGATGCCGTAAAATTTTCATGGGGATATGATAAAAGAATTTTGCAGGCTAATGTTTTATATAAAGATTATAAACAAGATGTCGTTATAGTAAATTCAGACGGAAATATTGCTAAAGATAGCAGAGAAATTATTACTTTTTTTGTAAGTGTCGTAGCGTCTAACGGCAAAAAAACAGAAATGGGTTACGAACCTGCTTCGGCATTTATGGGATTTGAATTTTTCGATACGGTAAATCCTGCTGAACTTGCAAAAAAGGCATGCAGCAGAGCAATAACGTTACTTGATGCGCCGTTTGCCCCTTCTGGAACGATGCCTGTCGTGCTGTCAAGCGAGGCAGGCGGAACTATGATACATGAAGCAATAGGACATGGTTTGGAAGCCGATATAGCGGGCGGCGGTTTAAGCGTATACTCTAATAAAATCGGTAAAGAAGTTGCTTCAAAATTGGTTACCGTCATTGACGATTCTTCATTAATAGGAAAAAGAGGCTCTTACAGATTCGACGATGAAGGTACCGCGTCAAATAAAAATATATTAGTCGAAAACGGTATATTAAAGAAGTATATGTCTGACCGTTTATCTAATATTAAGTATGGATATGAATTGACCGGCAACGGCAGAAGGGAGTCTTATGAACATCAGCCTATAGTCAGAATGTCAAATACGATGATAGCACAGGGTAAAAGCGCTCCTGAAGATATAATTAAAACTGTAGATAGAGGACTATTTGTCAAAAAAATGGGTGGCGGTCAGGTAAATACCGTTACAGGCGATTTTGTATTTGAAGTGATGGAAGGATATATTTTAAAAAACGGCGCAGTCTGCGAGGCGGTAAGCGGCGCAACTTTAATGGGTAATGGACCTGAAATATTAAATAACATAGATATGATCGGAAACGATATGGGTTACAGCGTCGGAACATGCGGCAAAGACGGGCAAGGAGCGCCTGTGTCCGATGGGCAGCCTACCTTAAGAATACCTTCAATAGTTGTCGGCGGCAAAAGTTAAAAATAGACTATTATATCTTAAATTCATAAAACATATATTATATATAGTATAATAAAACTAAATTATTAATGATTAACGATGGAAAGAATAAAAGATTGGAAATCATACCAACATACTTTAAACAGAAGCAAAAGAAAAAATCCTAATATTTTTAGACCGCTATATATTTTTATATTTATCATTGCATTTTTAGTTATTTCAATAGGCGGGATAAAATTATTCTTTTTTTTAAAAAATTATTACGCAAAATCAGCACTCAACAAACAGCAGACCTTTTTAGGCACGGGAATAAGACCCATAAAATTTAGCAATGCCGGCAATAATAAGAAAATAAAAACATTATCGGCATCTTCTGGTACAAATGGCGCAGCTGCACTTGGAAAAAAATATTTTAACAGCCATAATTTTTCTATTAAATTATTACAAAAATATTTTGTATCCCATTCCCCAGAATTTAACACCGTTAAAAACGGACATTACGTGCAAAAGCTTGGGAAATATACAATAGTCTATACGCTTGACCCCGTTGTACAAAATGAGGCAAAAAAAGTTTTAGCGGAATATAACGTACCATTTGGAGCTGTTGCTGCAGTTAATCCTGAAACAGGCGCAGTTCTCGGATTATATTCATATGCAAGCAATAAATCTAAAAAATCAGAAATTTCTGCTTTAAAAGCTTATAGACCGGGTTCGCTCGCAAAAATTGTTACGGCATCGGCGGCAATTGAATCTAAAGGATTTTACCCCGGCTTCAACGTATGTTATAACGGCGGGTTATACGGAACAAACAAAAATTATTGGATTCAGAATATAAATACGGGAAACAGCAGAATATCTTTCAAATTGGCTTTTGCGAAATCGTGCGATATTGCCTTCGGTAAAATTGCCGGATATTATGTAGGACAAAAATTATTGCAAGAATATTTTGATAAATATTATTTTAATCGTGAGATACCTTTTATTTTAAATTTACAAGAAAGTACGGCTAAAGTACCTTCTGCTTCAACATTTTATAATCTGGAATTGACGGGCGCGGGTTTCGAAAACACCAGGGTCTCGCCTGTTCTTGCCGCACTGATGTCGGCAGCCGTAATCAACGGCGGGAAACTGCTTGACCCATACATTATTAAAGAAGTAATAAACTCTAAGGATCAGGTAGTCTATAAACATAAAGGCATAAGAGTTTTAGATCGCCCTATTACCTCTTCAACTGCTGCAATTCTAAAGGAATTAATGATTGCTACGGTTACAAAAGGCATAGGCAGGTTTGATTTTTACAATACATATAATCAATATATGCTTCCCGGCGTTATAACCGGAGGAAAGACCGGAACTATATCAGAAAATCATCCTGCCGGCTTAAACCAGTGGTTTACCGGTTTTGGAGAAACGAAGAACAAAAAAATAGCCGTTTCTGCTTTAGTTGTTGAGAAACCGGTATGGAGAATAGAAGGCGGCGGAGTTTCAGAAAAAATTATTTATTCATATTTCTTTAAATGATTAATATATTGAAATTTAACATTTGCACGCAGCTCTGCATGTTTGGAAATAATAAATATTTATAGGTGTATAAAAAATTTGCGAAAGAACAAAAGACTTGCCTTTTATGTTGATTACGAACGTTTTAGGTCAAAAGAAGCCCCGCCTATTTTATTTTTTATAGCGTATCTCAGAAATATCGGATTTTCCGTAGATTTTTTTATAAGCGAAGACGATTTGCTTGAATCGCTTAAAAAAAATGAAAAGACTGATAATGATAATGCATACGGCATAAAAAAATTACAAAGCTCGGGAAATAAAAATTATTTCCAAAAATATGATGCATGCCTGATGTCCCTTATGAGCGCCGACAGTTTAAGAAATATACTTCAAACGGCCATTAAAATTAAAAATATAGACCCTTTTATCGTTAATATACTCGGAGGCACCGGTGTTTACGGATACATTAAAGAACTTATTACTGCCGAGGGAATAGATATTGTAATAGAAGGTGACGCTGAAAAAACACTTCCTGCTATTTTAGATTCAATAGAAACATATGATAAATATCATAAACAGAATAAATCTTACATAAAATCGGAAGTTTTTGAGTCAGAAAGCTTTGAGTCAGGAAGCTTTGAGTCTGAAAGCTTTGATTCAGAAGTTTTTGAGTCAGGAGTCTTTGGGAAATTTCCTGAGGATACAAAATCTAATATTAAAAAAGATGAAGCTTATTTTTGCACAGAAAGGCATATGGAGCTTTTATTTAAAAATAAGGGCAGCTTTTCTTCGCCTATCTTGCATATACCGGATGAAATTTTTTTTGAAAGGACAATATCCGTATCCGCTGCAAACTCATTAAATTACGGAAGCTGCAATATGTCTAAAATTGCAGCTTCTCTGGAACAACCGGTCTGCTCGGAAGACGGCTCTTCACCCCGTTTTAAATACAGCATCCCTATACCTGTATCGGACGCTGCCGTGAAGCTTAATGACGGCACTATACGGTACTTTGAAAGAATAAACCGAGGCAGCGACGCATTTATGAAATTTTATAATCCGTATAAAGACTTAATATCTGAAACCGAATTTGAAAATTTAATGCTGCCGTATCCGACTGAAGAAGAGATAAATGGGCAATATACGTCATATCCGTGGGATATTTATGATTATTATAAATTTGAGTCAATCGGAATTTATGCGCAAAGAGGCTGCAGCTGGGGAAAATGTTCATATTGCAGTATAGTAAATTATAATTATAGGAAGCTAAATATACAATTTATATTGCAAATATTAAATGAAGCAAAAAATCACAATGTTTTCGGTATAAGTTTTGACGACGACCTTTTTGTGCAAAATAAAAAATGGATTAATTACCTTCTTGATTCAATTGTTTTACATAATTTAGACAAAAGATTCAGCTTTACTGCCATGGTAAAAGTTGAGCATGTTCATGATATAGCACTTCTCAATAAGCTCAAAAAAGCTAATTTTTCAAAAATACAGATAGGGGTTGAAAGCTTTTTGCCGGACAAGGTAAGTTTTTTCAGAAAAACAAAAGCGGGGAAAGAGGCGAGCTATATAAAAAAAGCAAAAGAGAACATAGCATACTGCGCTTCAATCGGGTTAATACCTTCTTCTTTTATAATTTTAACAACTCCGGAAAAAAAATTTGGATTATTCGATATAATTAATGAAATTGGCGAAATTATAGATATGCTGATAAATGTTTACGGAAAGTATAAGATTATGCCTATTTTTGGATATAACGATTTTATCACGGCTTATCCCAATGCCCCGCTGTTAAAAGAACATACATATTCAAATTTTATGGTAGCGCTTTCTGGTTATATCGTTAATAAAAAAATAAAGACGGATATTAATGATGCCGGTACCGTTAGCGATAGCAGTATAAATATTAGAAATAGCAATGCGGTTGATATCGCTGCAAACAAAAAAACCGCAGCCGTTAAAAATCTGCACAATAAAAATGAAATAAATTTGCTGAATTTAAAAACTATTAAAATTCCTTATATGTATAAATTTTATAATTTTCGTGTTACGCATTTTATAGATATGCTTTTTAAAAGTTACAATGAAAGGAGTGCGGATGCGAACGTTTCTTGCACGGTAAATAACAATGCCGGTTCATCCAGTACTGTATCCGGAAGCGCGGTTTCCGGATTAAATATGGCAGATGATGTTAATAATGATAAGAATAAAAAAGGAAATAAATCAAAGAAGAAACTGGAAGAATACATTAGACGGGAACCGGAATCTGAAGAAAGCATAATGTTTCTGCATACAGCTCAAATCTTAAATTCTTTAGATAATACATTTGATATGTACGGAACGCCTATGTTTGTGCTTTATGAAATATTAGACGAATTAGAATCAAATATAAAAGAAAATATATACAGCGAAGATTTAATTAAAAAAATATTTAAAGAATATTTTAATTATAATAATAACAATAATGATATTAGTTTAAGCAATTATATGATAAATTTTAAAAAATTAATAGCAGTAAATAAAATTAAACCGGATAAAGCGCTTGATGTTTTCGAATATTTTTTTAAAGGCGTAGATTATATTAAAGATAGCCAGGAAAAACAAAGAGACAGAGGAAAAGAAATTATAAAAGTTCTTAAAGGAAGGCTTGACTATATTAAAAAGCTATATGACCTCAACGAGCAAAAAAACAGTCTTTCATAAATAGCAAATGATGCAGTCAGTTGTAAATATTAATAATTAATAAATAAAATTAATACAATTTAAACATAACCTTCATAATTTTGTAATGTACGGATGATATACTTAAGTTAAGCATTTTTATTTTATTAGTTATAATAAAATAAAAATTAATGCACTTAGTAATTTTATTAACTTTGCTAAAAATATATTTAACTTAAATGTCCTAATTATGATTACAAAATTATACAGCGCTACATTTTTTGGGATAGATGCGATCATTGTGGATGTTGAGGTATTTATTACAACCGGAATACCCGGGGTTATGATTGTAGGTTTACCCGACGCATCAACTAAGGAATCTAAAGATAGAGTTAAGGCGGCAATAAAAAATTCAGGTTTTGAATATCCTGCAAGAAAAATAACGATAAATCTCGCTCCTGCCGATATAAGAAAATCAGGCCCCATTTTTGATCTTCCGTTAGCGTTGGGAATATTGATATCGGCAAAATTGCTAAATCCCATTATTAATCTTGAAGATTATATAATAGCCGGAGAACTTTCACTCAATGGAAACATTAATAAAATTGATGGAGTAATAGCTTTAAGTCTATTAGCAAAAAAATTAAATAAAAAAATTATTGTTCCGTATGAAAATTTAAACGAAACAAAATATTTAGGCATAGAATATTATTGCTTTAATACATTAAGCGAGGTTTGTGATTTTATAACCGGCGCAAATAAAATGGATGATATATTAGTCGGCGGCGATAGCAGCAGTAATGAATCGTTAAAGTTAAACAGTAAAATACAAACATTCGAAGCAATATGCGGACATGATTTGTTTTATGATAAAAGCGGCAGCGTCCTTAACGCTGAAGGTTATTTCGAGCGCAAATCAATTGTTGGCGGCAGCGCGGCAGTAATTAATAGCAGCAATAATAAAACAATCGACAAAAACAATTACTACCCCGACTTTTCTGACATAAAAGGCCACACAACGGTTAAAAGAGCTATGGAGATAGCTGTCGCAGGTCATCATAACATTCTTATGATAGGGCCTCCAGGGAGCGGCAAAACAATGATTGCTCAAGGAGCAGCAGGAATATTACCGCCGCTGTCTCTTGAAGAAGCTATAGAGCTGACTAACATTTACAGTTTTTCTCATAAAAAAATTAATATAGATAACGGTTTAATAACTTCAAGACCCTTTATGCCCGTTCATTATTCCGTTACTATACCGGCATTGATAGGAGGCGGAGCAAATCCTGCGCCCGGGGATGTCAGCCTTGCTCATAACGGCGTATTGTTTATAGACGAGTTTTCAGAAATGAATAAAAAAACATTGGATAGTTTAAGGCAACCGATGGAAGATAAGATGATACATATTTCAAGAAATAGATTTTCGGTGTCTTTTCCATGCGATTTTATGCTTATCGCCGCAATGAACCCTTGTCCGTGCGGTTATTTGGGAGACCATACGCATGAATGTAGATGTTCATCCGCCGATATTTATAAATTTTACAATAAATTGTCTGGACCTATAATAGACAGGTTTGATATATTTGCGGAAGTATATTCCGAAAGTTTAAATATTATTTCAAATGATATATCCGAAGAAAGCTCCGAAGAAGTTAGAGATAGAATTAATAAAGCGATTCAATTGCAGAAGAAAAGATTTGAAAATATAAATAAAAAATTTAATGCTTCAATAACAGGTTCAGAAATAGATAAATTTATAAATATATCGGATGAAGCGCTTAGTTTTTATAAGTCTGCTGCTGAAAGTTTAAAATTATCTTCAAGAGGATATTTCAGGATTTTAAAAGTAGCCAGAACTATTTCCGATATTGACGGAAAAGAAAATGTCGACGAGCCGTCGATACTTGAAGCCCTAAATTATAGAAATACAAAATATTTAGGTGTATAATACCGTGATTATGATTATGCAGAAAAATAAGAGAGAGTTTCAGTTAATTTATTATTTTTGCAATATAAAAAAAAGTAATAAATGCAAATAATCTGAAAAGATTTTATAAATTCTTTTATCTTGCCTCTGAATATAACAAAAGTGATAAAGGCAATAACTATTAGCTATGTTTGATGTAACAACAATAATAATTGAATCGGTCATATATATATTTGTCAGTATAATAATAGGTATTATTTTGCGGGGCGAAGATTTTAAAAAATTTAAAAGACTGATTTTATTAGCTTATTTAATTATAGGTATAGCCGTCTATTCCGTTCTATATTTTATAATCCTTTCTGCCGCCGCAATAATATTTGCTTTGTATATCCTTAAAATTTTGGAATAACGCCTGCGTACTTACCATAAGGCATTTTCATACGGTTAAACATATAAGGCAGATAAGTTTTTAAACGGCTTTCAGGCTGCTTTCTAGACCGAACTTTTGATAATAGTTCCAGAATATATAGCCTTATCAATCTAAATCTTTTATTAACCTTCTATAAATCTTCTATGAATCTTTATGCTATTCGGTATTTTTTAAATAAGAATAATTAATATAGTATTAATATTAATATTAGCATTAGTATTAGTATTAATATATGTATATTTTTTTAATTTTAGCGTTTTTAGCTACGGTAATGGAGTTTTTTCCTATTTTTAAAACTTGATAGCCATAAATACGGCAACCTGCTTGAATGATAAAATTAGATTTACCGATAGATATATCCGCAGATTTATTTGAAACGCCAATTAATCTGATTGCGCTGTTATGTTTCTTGTTGCTATTAAAATATTTAGAAAGATTGTTAGTTTTTTGTGTTAGAGGATTTATATACTGCCGAGGCGGCAGGCTGAATATGCCGCCTGCGCCAAAATTATTTGGCAATATGTGAATGTTTGACATTGAGGCGGTATTTTTGCCGTCTTTTATTGACGCAAGCTCATGTTGTAATTTTTCAATTTCTATTTTCTTATTAAGTTTATATATAACAGAAGAATAACTTCCAGTTTTAATTGCTATATTGTTTACATATTTTGTTTTTTTTATTTTAGGATTTTGTTTTACTTTTTTTAATTTAGCGGTTTTTATTGTCGTAAATTTGTTTAAAGTTATGGATTTTTTAAAAGTTGATGACGGCAGTAATAGTTTTGCTCTATACGCAGGTTTAGTCGTTAAACTTTGCTTGTCCGGCAGATGAAAGTTAAGTGCAGAATGAGGCAATACAATATGGCGCTTTTCGTTGACATTGGCAATATATGCATAAATAATCAAACCAGATATCGCTATTAATATAAGACCCAGCAATGCATATTTTTTACCGGATTTATTCTTGATATATTTTGGACTGTCGTTTTTTTCAATCTCTTTTTCAGATGTTCCTTTTTTAAACCATTTCATAATAAATTGCCCCTATTTAATTTTAATACGCTTATAATTTGAATATAAAATAGTTGTTTCTTTATAGCGAATCCGTTATTTAATTTTAATACGGCTTAGTATAATAATTTTATACTGCTATTTGAAATACTCCGGATAAGAACATATTTCGGCATATATTTTATTAGACGATAATTGGCAGTTAAAATTATAATGTTATTTTTTAGAAATTTATATTTAACCCCTTGTCTTTTTAAAAAACTTAAAAAATGAAATATAATCTTGTTTTTTGCAGCGCCAAGGTTAATGCTATTCTGTTTATTTCTCCTTAGCAGATTTTTCTTCATTAATAAATTTTTTTTTCTTACAGCGATAATTTTAATTTTTAGCATATTAATATTTTGTTTTGTCTGCACATATGTTTCGTAAATGGGCAAGAGTTTTAAAAATATTATAAACAAAATAGCAGTAATAAGCATGCCGTTTATAACCTTGTATATCATAATATTTTCCTTAATATTTTTTGGGTATTAGATGTTGGTAATTATATTTTTCGTTTATTAATTAGCCACTTAGATGAAGCGGCAAATAGTATCTTATTTTGTCTTATTTTATAAGTAAAATTAATTGGTGCAGCATATTTTTTCTCATATTTTTTTTTAAAATCATATAAAATATTTTTAAAATTTAGCGGATTATTTTCAATATGAAAATTAAAGTTAACGTTATAACCGTCATTAATTTCAGAAATATTTAAGTTTAAAATATGACAATCCAATGGTTTGATAGTATATAATTGCTTAATTTTTTTATAAATATTAATTCGTTTTAATAATTTTATTAATAAGATTCTATTATTTTTTGAAGAAATTGTTTGTAATTTCGATAGAAGCTGATGTTTTCCGTCATAAACTATTTTTAAATTACTAGTCATATAGTCAAGATAACCTAACGATAAAACTAAGCTTATAAATAATACGGCAAATATTTTTGTTAATAAAAAATCAAATTTAAATTTTTCTTTGTTAAATTTTTTTTTTGAAATTATATAATCTTGATTATCGCAGGAAAGAATATCGAATAAATCTATTTTATTAAATGTTTTAAATAAATTTTTGAATTTTTCTATATTTGAATACAAATGCGTTCTGCCTTCCATCAGCATCTGATTGATAAAGGGAAGTATTAAATTTTCGTCAACATCCAGTATATTTTTCCCGTCAAATATTCTTATTTTATTTTCATAATTTTCAATTAAAACTGATTCTGTATTTATGCTAAGATTTTTGTTTATAATATAAGAATACAATGTTACATTTTTCTGGCAATATGCTGAAATATCCGGAACTTCGTAGATATAATAACGATTGTCTCTGCTAAAATATAAAACTTGTGTGCCTGAAGATTTTAGATATTTTTTTAGTAAAGATTTATTATTAAAATCAAATATTTTAGGTTCTATGTTCTTTGAAATCAGAAACAATTCCGCGTCTGCTTGTTCCGGCAACCCTTTTACAAATGCGGAAGCCCTTAATTCTTCGTCTAATATAATAGATTCATCTCGGTCTATATCGTATATTATTTTATATCGCATTTATTTGACCCCGCTTGCTAAAGAGCCTATTAGAGGCAGATATAAATTTAAAAAGAAAAATATTATAAACCCGGCTGCTAAAAACAATGTTGCGTAAGTTATAAAATTTGCCAAAAAATTAATTTTATCGTCAGAAAGTTCCTTATATCTATCTTTTAGCCTATCGAATGTATCATCTATTTTACCGGTTTTCTCTCCTGCCGATATATAAGCGGCTACAAGCGGATTAATATCTAATCTTAGCAGACTAAGCGATAAAGAGTGACCAGACTCAAGTTCATTGATTAACAGCCCTATATTTTTTTTCCAGTATAAATTTTTAGTATTTTCTTTAACGATATTGAATGATTCAATTAAGGTAATTCCGCCTTTTGTGAGAACATATAGCTGATAAAATAAAATAGAAAGGTAGCTTGAATTTATAACTTCCGATAGAATGGGGAGTTTTGAGATGATTTCATAGATTTTAGATTTCAGACCTTTATAATTTATAAAAAATAAAGCAGAAAATCCAAATAATAATCCTGAAAATGCTAAAAATAACACAGGGACATACGGCTTAACATTAACCATTAACGTTAAAATAAGAGGGGGCTGTATTTTCGCGTTTTCAATGAAGCTCATAAATCTTGGGGCAACATAGTATATAAATATGAAAATTGCTATGGTCATTAATAAAAACAATAATGAAGGATAAATTGCAACATTAATTAATTTTTTCTTATACGAATATACACTTTTATAATAAGTTGATACCTCTTTAAACCCTTTTTTTATGTCGCCGTTTTTTTCTGCAGCGCCTAAAATTGCAATAACTTCTTCAGGAAAACCAAGCACAGGGTCTTTGAAAATATCCGTAAGATTTTTGCCGCGCTCAGTGTCGGACAATAACTTAGAAATTAGTAAGCTTATAGATTTATATTTATAATTTTTAAAAATTCTGTTTATATATTTATAAAAGTTTTCATTATATATATTTTTAGTATTATATGAATAGACTTTGCGCATATTGTTTAAAGATGATAATAGGCTGCTGGAGCCGACATAAAACGACAGTTCTTCAAATAAAGAAACCAAGTCGTCTGTTTTTATCCTTTTTGCGAGCGGAATAGACAGAAATATATATTTCAAGTCTGGAAATATATATTTTACGATGAAACCGTCGTTTAATAGTTTATTTTTTGCCTGCATCCAGGAAGAGCTTTCTACGTATTGATAACCCGTCTTTCCTTCTCTGTTCAAAACTATGCCGATATATTTCATATTTAATAACCTATTTTATAATATTGGTTTATATCTATAGAGCCGCTAATTAATAACTTGTAAGCCCTTTGCTTTAGTGTTTTATAATTTATGGAGCGCTCTATATTAAAAATAGAATTTTCTTTTAATAGTGAAAGACGTATATCGTCAGTAACATCAATTACCTCTATAACGGCTTTCCTCTGTGTGAATCCTGTACCGCCGCATGTTTTGCACTGCTTATGTCCTTTATTGTAAACTTTAAAATCAGAATTTATAACCTCGCTTTTTCTGATGGCTTCCATTATTAAATTATCTTTTATGTATCTTTCCGGATAGTCTCTAATATTTTTATATTCCTTGCAGTCATGGCATAATTCGTTATAAAGTCTTTGGCTCATAAGAATTCTCACCGAATCCAATAAAATATTTTTTTCTATGCCTAGATTTTCAAGCCGCCGTATGATTCCAAATGAAGAACTTGCATGAACGGTCGCAAAAACGAGATGCCCTGTTTCAGCTGCTATAATAGCCTGCTTCGCCACCTCCTTATCGCGTATCTCGCCGATTACGATGACGTTCGGCGCGCTTCTTAATATACTTTTAATTGATTTTTCATATGTTATAATATCGTTAATTTCCCCTTGCGCTACATTTGAATTTGATAAATTAATTTCTACAGGGTCCTCTATTGTATAAATATATCTGTCCATCTGTTCGGCTATCATTTTAATTATGGCAAACACAGTAGTTGATTTGCCCGCCGATGTAGGTCCGGAGATTAAAACAAGCCCTGAATTGTAAAGCATTATCTTGCTCAGCAGTTCCACTGTTTCATTATCAAAACCTAAATCCGTCAGATTTAAAAGCCTTTTATTTAATCCCAAAAGTCTTAATGTTATTTTGTGTTGATTTTCCGTTAAATTTTTAACTCTTTCAGGATAAAATTCCGTTCTGATTTGGATCTGCCCCATCTCGAACATCATACTTAACGTATCTTTAGGATTAGCATTACTTGCTATCCCGCCTTTATTTTTTATTATATTTTTTAACTGATTAAAAAATGTTAGGCTAATCGGATTTAATTTTTCCAAATTACCGTTTACTACCATATGACAGAATACAGTTTCACTGTCTATAGGATTAAGGTGTATATCGGAAGCACCTTTGGAAACAGCCATATCTATTATATTCTTTAAGTATTTTTCCGGATCCGACTGTTCTTCTACTAAATATCCTAAATTTTTCAGAATAAATTCCGATGTTGCAATATATATCTTTGTTATATCTGTCAACGCAGACAAATCTTTATAAATATTGGTGCTAAATATATTAACTATTAGCAATATACTCTGCGATAGGTCGGGCGCCGTACTTAACGGACTCATTTTTTTAAGTATAAGGCAATTATTTACGGTGCAATATTCTTTTGATAAAAAATCGAATGAAACCGCAAAATCATCCGGAATAGTTTTTATATAGTCTATTCCCAGCTGTTTTGATACAGCTTCTACAATAATATCTTCGTTAACATACCGTAAATCCGTTATTATCTGCCCTAGTAATTTTTGGGATTTTGACTGTATTAAAATGGCTTCGTTAAGCTGTTTTTCTTTCAGATGACCATTGTTTATCAATATTTCGCCGAGCTTAGCAGGGCATTGTCCGTGCATTAAATCGTTCATAATGATACCTTAAAATAGACATAAAAAATTTTTTAGAATATTGTTTATATGCCGGCTTTTGGCAACTCCATTGACTTCAATCGCCTTCGGTTTTTCTTGTTTTAATTACGTCATACGTAGAGCCATTAGGAATTTCAAGGGCCTCAGTTGACTTCAGTCGCCTTCAGTTTCTGTTGTTTTAATATTTCTGTATATATTTTATACATTGTAACTTTATGAATATTTATCTCCGTATAAATATCTATCTCCGTCCGTTTATCTAATATACGTCATCTATATATATTTCATATTTTTCTTAGTTTGCTTTCTAACATTTTCATGAATACATTTTTATATATATCTGCCGCTAAATCTTAAAATATAAAGTTAAAGTTCCTACCGCATTAGACGTCGCTGCTGCCGTGTCATCAGGCGTTAAAGCGCTGCCGTTGAAAATCACGCCGCTTCCTAATCCGGAATCGGTGTTGTCAACTGAATTAAACAAATCCTGAGCTATTTTGTAAGCATCATTTTCAGGCACAAGTCCAAAATTTATTGTGTACACGTTTGAAATATCTGAGTCTTGTTCTACAGTTATTGCGCCGTTCCATGGATCGCAATGGTATATTGAAGCCGTGTTTGAAGGACAGGCTGCTCCTGTTGTAAATCCTGCTGATGCCGTCCATGATTTTCCAAGTACTCCGCTATTTATCATGCTTGTTATAGATATATTTGAGATATTTCCCTGGTTTTGGCTCATATAATTTAATACTGAGGCTTTCATTGAGCTTATTTGATTTATTGTTGCCGTTACTCTGGATATACCCATATATTTAGAATAGATATATAAGCCGCCGGATGTCAGTATTGATATAATTATCATAGCTACAATAAGTTCCATCATGGTAAAGCCGTTATTGCCATACGGCATTTTATTTTTAGAATATTTCATAATGCCTCCGTTTTAAATATTATTTAATATAAATAAGTCAATAATTTTAATTTTCGAAAAATATAAATAGAAATTTAATGATGCTCTTATTTAATAATTTTTGGTTTTAACAATATATAAATTTCCGTTTTTGTTTTTGTGTTGTTAATTCCGCTAAATAAGTAACCTATCACCGGAATACTGTCTAATATCGGAACCCCGTATTTATCGGTGCTTGCCGAATCTGTGGTGAGCCCTCCCAACAGCACTGATGTATTTGATTTTACGGCAAAAGTATCAATCATTGTTTTGGTATTTATATCCGGAACGCTAAAATTATTACCGTTAGCACTAAAAGAGGAATATCCGTCGATATTATTGTCCACAACGGCTATAGTCGCATAAACTTTATTATTTTTTATCAACGGCGTAAAAGAAATAGATAATCCCGTCTGCGCTTCGGATATTTGCGGATATGACAGCGTTGAATTTGAAAGGCCTAATGACTCTATCTGTACGCCTGATTCATAAGGTATCACGCTTCCTGAAGATATAACCCTTGTTTGTCCGTTTAAAACTGATAACACTGCCGCATTAACAAGTTTAACTTTTCCGTAGGTCTGCAGGGCATTGATAACAGCCTGATTTGAGTTGTTGCCCGTAAACGATAGGTAATCTCCGGAATTATTTAAACCTGTTTGAGTGCCGGAGTTCAATGAAAAATTTATATTGGATATTCCTAATGAATTGCTGCGCATGACATTTTTAAACAATTCATTCATATTTATACCGAACTGATATTGATTGTTGAGCTTAATTTCTAATATTTTGACCGTCAGAACAATCTTTTTTGTTGATAATTTTTTAAGCTCTTTAACTAATAAACCGACTTGTCTGATTCTTTTTTTGGTTGCATGAACCGTCAAAAGGCCGTAATTTGGGACAATATTGTAATAAGACTTTTTTGAGTTTTTAAAGATATTTTTTAGATTAGCCATAAGTACATTGTAAAATGATTTAGAGGAGGTACTCATTGTATCCGACATCATTCCCGCAGGATTTGTTGAGGTTTGGTTGCCTATTAAAGAATTTGTAGGAGATTGCGTTCCTGACGAAACACTATTTGTCGAAGCGACAGTTTGTGAATTATCAGATTCGGTTGAAGTTGAAATGGAGCCGACCGAAAAATTAACTTTATTCGTGAGCGCTGTTATGGAAAATCTGTAAGTTTTATTTGTATAAGCATGAACCGTTATTTTTTTTAGATGTTTACTGTAATGATATACATAGTTATGTAAAATTATTGAAAGAATTTTATATAAAGGCTCATTATTAAAAACTAACGTCATTTTTCTATGCGTATCTACATTTTTGGAATAATTAAAATTAATATGAGTATCTAATGAAAGCATGTAAAAAATAGAACCTAATGACAATCTGCCTTTTAAGGATATCTTTTTTCGTAAAGCATATGGTATTTTTTTTATTTTAGTTATATTCTGCTTAGCATATTTGATTTTTATTGCAGGTAAGTTTATAGCCGCAGAATTTTTGACAGTAAATGCTAAAAATACTAAAATTATCGTTAATTTTTTAATAAACATAAGCAGCTAAGACCCATTTAAATTTAAATAATTTTATTTTGATAAAGTTTGATAGTATCCGGCTATTTTTTTAATATATATGTACGTTGAATAGGGTACTCCCCCATCTGGCCCAGCGTTATAACATGCCAATGCCAAGACGATATTTTCATTCTTCAAATTTAAGCAATATCTTAAATAATAAATGCCGCCTATTATATTTTGCAACGGATTATAAGGATCAACGCCTATACTTTTCGCCGTCTCAGGCATTAGCTGCATGAGTCCAATCGCACCATTGTCTGATAATGCATTTATATTAAAATCAGACTCTTCTTTTATTATTGATAGGACTAATGCGCTTGGAACATTAAAATCCTTTGAAGCTACAAAGATAGTTTTTGCTATCGTTTCATAAGAATAGCCGTAAGTATTCGGAATGTTTTGAATAAATATATCTATACATATCCATACAAATATGCTTGCGCCTAATATTGTAAGAGCCGTTAAAAATTTAACCATAAAATAATTCCTTTTATATACTCTTTATCATTTATTTTAATTTCATTGAATAAATTTAAAAATTTAACCATAAAATAATTCCTTTTTTGTATCTTTCGGCGACTGTTAAATTTTTAATAGTTTCCCATTTTTTTATTTTGAATGAGTTGCCGGCGTTAGAATACTTGAAATTCAAATTTATAAATCTCGGATTCCCATAATTATTCAAACTTATAGAAACTAATTCGTAGCCGTTTAAATATTTAAATCCGCGGATATTTATCGTTAAATGATTAGAAATAATCTTTTTATCTATTATTATTTTTTTCTTAGTATTTATTTTCAGATAAATAGTATTGTTTTTTTCCGTAAGCGTATATGGTTCCAAATGGGTTGTTTGCAATGCTGATTGTGTCTTGATAAGCTTATTTTGTTTTATATAAGTCCTGCTTATGTTTTTATTGTTTAATTTTATGGTATCTGATTTTTTGCTATGTTTTAATTGTTTAGCTATCGATTTATTATTAATGTTAGCCGTAATGAGCATATTTTTTGGTATATATAAGGCTTTACGTTTTTTACGTTTAACATTTTTAATTATATTTGCAGTATTTAAAGACGGAATATCGAGCAGTGCAAACATTTCGCCGTTCAATTTATTCGCTTGAGTTTTAGTTAAATTTTTATCAATTGCGTTATTATTGTAAGCGCAGCCGGATGCCGTTATGATGATAAATAAAATCCCCGTAAACATGGTTAAATAATCTACATACTTAAAATCAACTATTGAATTTTTTATTTTTTTTAATTTCATAATCT
>JAKAQK010000189.1 GCA_021822625.1 bacterium
ATTACCGCTTTTAAAAACAAAAAAATTAAAAAAATAAATATTCGTCCATTACTTTGATTTTTTTAAAATTATCTGCTATCATTAAACTTGATTTATTTAAATTTATTTAAATTTATTTATTTAAATTTAGTTATTTGAATTTATTTAATTAAATTTATTTATTTGATTTTAATTTATTTATTTATTTGATTTATTTAATTTATTTAAATTTATTTATTTAAATTTAGTTATTTGAATTTAATTTATTTGAGTTATTTGAATTTATTTAACTTATTGGGATTTATTAAAATTTATTTAATTTATTTATTTCTAACTCAGATTTTTAAATCAGAAATTTTTATAAATTATTTTCTTCGACTTTCTAAAAATATAAATATAAAAAATATTTACTTATTTATTAAATTAAAATATAAATATTAAACATCAAACATTTTTACTTATCATGGATAAATTATTTATATCGGATTTAAAAGAAAATGAAAAAGCAGATTCAATTTTTTTAGTGAAAAATAAATCATTACTGAAAGGAAAAACAGGCAAAGATTATATATCTCTTAAATTATCCGATAAAACCGGCGATATAAAAGCCAATATCTGGGATAATACTCAAAAATTTGCAAATATTTTTGAAGCAGGAGATTTCATAAGAATTAAATCAAAAACCAGCCTTTTTCAAAATGAATTGCAACTAAATATTTCAGATGCGGAAAAAATCGATGTTACAGGCGGCGACTTATGTCTTTTCCTTAGGTCTTCAAAGTTTAATATAGACGATATGTATTTAGAATTATGCGCTATATTAAGGAAAAATATTACAGATAAATATATAAGCGAGCTTATAAATTCATTTCTTAACGATGAACATTATACGGATAAGTTAAAATCCCTTCCTGCGGCTAAATCTATACACCATGCATATATAGGCGGTCTTCTGGAGCACACTCTCAGTATTGTAAAAGCCGGTCTGCTAATGTCTATGCACTACAAAGATTCGGTAAATAGAGATGTAATGCTGGCAAGCTGTTTTCTGCATGATGCCGGTAAAATACAGGAATTGAGATTTAATAAAAATCTTACGGAATATTCTGACGAAGGGAGACTTTTAGGGCATATAGTATTGGGTATCAACTGCATAAGCAAAAGAATGGAAACCATAGAGGGCTTCCCTGAAAATTTAAAAATTATTATTTTACATTCTATAGCTTCGCATCACGGAGAATTGGAATTCGGTTCACCTAAAAGACCAAAAACTATTGAAGCTCTTATCTTACATTTTATAGACAATATGGATGCAAGAGTAAATCAATTTGAAGGTTTAACCGAAGAAACCGCAAAAGTATCCTACTGGAGCAATTATTCAAAACATTTAGACAGATACATTCTGGATTCAAAGTCATATTTAGTTTAACTGCTTAATTTCTGCCCCCTATCCATGCTAACGAAAGGTAATGCTTTAACTTCTAAAATAAATTGCACGATAAGACAAAATAAGGTGAAGTAGAGTTAAGATGATATAATCAAGATAATAATATAGAATCAGTTAAGATAATTAAAATAATATAATTAAGATAATAATATAGAATAAGTTAATACAATATAATATAGAACTTTTTATTTTTCATTCATCTAAAATTACAGCACATATACATCGTATACCATGTCCGTAAGGCGTAAGGGCGGGGTGATTGACTTAATTATTTTGCGTTTATTTGATTATTTTATTGACGGCATTATAAACTTCCTTTAAAGAAACATTATTATTTAACGCTATTTTTTTTAAGTTTTCATATTCCGGTTTTTTATTTAGGATTTTATTTCCGGATTTAGACACTTTAACCTTAATTGTACCATACGGAGTATTGATATTTTCAGTAAATCTGTCTGCATAGATTTTATCTTTTATTGCTATTCTGACACCGAGAGTAGTGGTTTCTTCCATTATAACCGTAGATAATTTCTTTATTGACGAAACATCGCATAACACATTTAAAACAATGCCGGGTCTATTTTTTTTCATTATTACCGGCGTGAGAAAAACATCCGCCGCTCCGTTTTTAAATAGTTTTTCGATTACGAAATCGTATATCTCCGGATTCATATCGTCAATATTACACTGCATCTCAACTACTTCTCCATAATTCATCATATTCGTCATATCCGGAATTTGCGAATTATTATTGCCGCCGCAAATATTATTTTTGTAATGGCTGATATCGGCGCGGTTGCCGGTATCGCCGATATCACCGGAGCTGCAGCATAAAAAAGAATATTTATTTAATTTTCCGTAAAAAATTCTCAAAATATTTGCTAACCTGTTCAGGTCTTTCGACCCGCAGCCATAACCTTCTGAAATAATTTCCATTGAAGGTATTTTTTCGCTGAATCCGCTCGCATAATATTTAATTAGCGCAGCTCCGGTAGGCGTGGTTAACTCTGTATCATCGCCAAAACCGTAAACAGGAACTTCTTTTAATATGTAAGAAACTGCCGGAGGCGGTACCGATAACGTACCGTGCGAAATGTCTATAATGCCTGAACCTAAGTTTATTTTAGAACAGATAATATTATAATTTCCGTTATTTTTTAACTTAAGTTCGTTAATAATAAAAGCGGATAATGATACGTCTATAAGCGTATCTATGCTTGCAACTTCATGAAGATGCAGTTCTTTTAAAGATTTTCCGTGAATATATCCTTCTGCTTCAAATAGAATATTATAAATCAAACGTATATCGTTTTTAATATCATCTTTAAAATTAATTAAATCAATCTGTTTATTTATTTCATTTATTGTTTTGAATTTTACGGATAACTTATCTTGATTTATTTTAAGAAACAATCCGCAAAAACCTTTTTTTTGAGTTTCTTCAAAAAAAATATCTTTTGAAGAAAAATTCTGTATATTTAAATTATCTACCGCATCGCATAATTGTTTTTCTTTTATTAAATCTAAGTTATATAAAGCGCTCAGAAACTTATCGCCTGATACGCCGCTGAAACAGTCAATATAAATAGAGTTTTGATTCATACAACTAATATTGTCAGTGATAATATTTAAAATTAAAATAGGCGAAATAAAATAAATAGGAACATAAAATATAAAAGTAAATCAAATTTAAATATTAAATTAAATAAATCAATATATAATTAAATCAAATTAACTTATTAGACAAATTCAATAAAATAAATATAGAATTAAATCAAATTGAAATATTAAATAAAATAAATAGGAACATAAAAATATAAAAGTAAATAAAATTGAATTATTGACAGAATTGAATTTTTTATCCGACGTCATTATATTTACGATATTTAAATTTAACTTTTTTTTCTTCTGCTATTTTTTTTACTTTTTCTATATCTAAATCTTTTAACCCGACTGCCGAAACCGCAACATCATTTATATATTTTTTCGATTCGTCTATAAATTCTAAAATTGAGTTAAAAGGATTAATGTTTAAACCGCTATTTTTTTTTATCGTAGGTCTGCAAACCGCATTATAATAATCGCTATCGGCAGCATTAAGACTTAGATATAGAAAAAGTAAAAAAAAT
>JAKAQK010000036.1 GCA_021822625.1 bacterium
CGATCTTTTTATTCCCTGCATTTTTTAGCGCATAAACCCAAAAAAACATTAAAATTTTGGGACGGCGTTCAAAAACATAATAAAATGATAACCGGCATAGCTTCTATAGATGCGCATTCCAATGTTAAATTAAGCAAAAATATCAGAATACATTTTCCAAAATATGAAGAACTTTTTAGCGTTGCAAGAACACATCTTCTGCTTGACAGAAAATTTTCAGACAGAAATAACGACGGCGACATAGAAGCCGACAAAAATTTAATAGTAAAAGCTATAAAAAAAGGTTCGTGCTACTTTTCTTTTGATTTATTCGGAAAGCCTGAGGGTTTTTATTTTGAAGCAGGAATTTCAGAAGAGAATAAAAAGGAAGAATATTTTACAAGCGGAGATATTATAAATTTAAAAAAAAGCAAAAATAAAATACGGTGCATAAATTTTTATTCAGGAATAAATATAAATTGTAAAAAGACTAATTATGAAATTATATTGTATAAAAACGGAAAGAAACTGCACGGCGTAAAAAATAAAGCTCTTGAATACAATTATGTTATCGATGATTTTAACGGCGGTAATAAGAATAATAAACAAGGAGGAGCAAATTTTTATAGAGTTGAAATAAATATTATAATACACGGATATAAAAAGATTACGTATCTTTATTCTAATAATGTTGAAATTTTTGGCGAATAAGTATATAGTAGTATAATCTATGTTATATATTATATGATTTATATATTTTTAAATTATATTAATAAAATACGCAAAATATTTACCAGCGAAATCGCCGTAAAGTCCTTTGCTTTAGTATCAAAATCTCCTGCCTTTAGGCATGGGGAGTATCTCAATAAACTATAACTATAAAAAAGTAAAATATTTTTATTAAAATACTCATATGCCTTTGACCGATATCGAAAAAATTGATAAAGAATTTGTATGGCATCCTTTTACCCAGATGCTCGATTGGGAAAAAGACGATAACATCGTTATAGAAAGAGGCGACGGCATATATCTTTACGATATTCACGGCAATAAATATATAGACGGCGTTTCTTCGCTGTGGGTAAATATACACGGTCATAATAATAAAGAATTAAACGACGCCATAAAAGAACAGGCAGATAAAATAGCCCACAGCACTTTGCTGGGTTTAGCAAGCGTTCCGTCGGCTATTTTGGCTCAAAAACTCATTGAAATAGCGCCGACTAATCTAAAAAAAGTTTTTTATTCCGATTCAGGTTCAACATCGGTTGAAATTGCAATTAAGGTCGCATTTCAATATTTTAGACAAAAAGGTCCGAAATATAAAAATAAGAAGAAATTTATCGCCGCTACATCAGCCTATCACGGTGATACCATAGGCAGCGTTTCCGTCGGCGGTATGGAGCTTTTTCATTCTATTTATAAGCCTCTGCTTTTTGAAACGCTAAGAATAACATATCCTTATTGTTATAGATGTCCGTTTAATTTAAAGCATCCTGCATGCGAACTATATTGCGCCAAAGAAGCAGAAAAAATAATAGGCTATTATGCAGACCAGAGCGCAGCAGTTATAATAGAGCCGATGATACAGGGCGCAGCCGGTATGATAACCATGCCTGCGGGATATATGAAAAAAATTGAGAAAGCATGCAAAACTAACGAAGTTCTGCTTATAGTAGATGAAGTTGCGACAGGTTTCGGCAGGACGGGAAAAATGTTTGCGTGCGAACATGAAGATATAAATCCTGATGCAATGTGCATTGCAAAGGGTATAACCGGAGGTTATCTGCCTCTGGCGGCAACTCTGTTTTCTAAAGAAATTTACGAAGGGTTTATTGCAAATTTCGAAGATAATAAAACTTTCTTTCATGGGCATACATATACAGGCAATCAGCTTGCCTCGGCTTCGGCAATAAAATCTTTAGAATTATTTAAAAAAAATAATCTAATTAATGCAAATGCGTCGAAAGTTGAATATTTTTCAAAAAAACTTAAAGAATTTTGCGGACTTGAGCATGTCGGGGAAGTTAGAACGATAGGTCTCATGGCTGGCATAGAGCTTGTTTCGGATAAAATCTCTAAAGAACCTTATCCGCAAAAAGATAAAACGGGTCATAAAGTCATATTAAAAGCAAGGGAAAGAGGCGTGATAATAAGACCGTTAGGCGACGTCATCGTCGTCTTGCCGCCTCTTGTAATAGAAAAAAACGAAATAGATGAACTTTTAGACGTTGTTTACGATTCTATTAAATCGGTTACGCAGCAACAATAAAAGCTGCAGTAAAAAGCTTCAGCAATAAAATTATTATCATACTAAATATAAATAAAAAGCCTTTAATGTGAATTCAAGCATATTCAAAATTTTTTCATCCCTCATAGCCATTGCAATTTCATTCGGGTATGCGGGCATCATATTTTTAATGATTTTAGAGAGCTGCGCCGTGCCAATCTCTTCGGAAATTGTGCTTGGTACTGCCGGTTTTCTTTCCGGTGAAGGCAAATTTAATTTCTATTTAATAATTATTGCAGCCACCGCCGGAACATTAATAGGTTCTTCGCTGCTTTATCTTATAGGCGCAAAGGGCGGCAGGCTTTTCTTAGAAAAATACGGAAAATATCTGCTTATAAGCAAAAAGGATATCGACAGAGCGCACAAATGGTTTTTAAAATACGGAAGCGTTGCCGTGCTAATAGGAATAATGCTTCCGGTGATAAAAACATATATAGGTTTTCCGCCCGGAACTACTCTTATGAGTTATAAAAAATTCGCCTTATTTATAATTATCGGTTCTGCTATCTATAATACTATCGTCGTTGAACTCGGTTTAAAACTGGGGCAAAATATAAATCTAATAATGCCTTATTTTCATAAATTGGGACTGGCTGCAGTTATAGCAGTATTTATTCTGTTTGCAGTTTATGTTTATATACATGTAAAAAGGGCTTTTGACTAATAAAAATAATCCGGCTGAAAATATAGGCTATCTATATAAATAATAAATAATCACATTGTTTTAGATATAATCTGCGAAACCCTTTCATTTTCAAAGGAGAGATGAAAGCAGACTAAACCACAATAAATATACTAAGTTAGCTATAATAATATGAATAATAAATTCTATGCATATAAATTCAGGATATATCCAAATAAAGAACAGACAGGCTTTATAGATGAACAGC
The DNA here is from genome assembly GCA_021822625.1 of bacterium. Taxonomy (GTDB): domain Bacteria; phylum SZUA-79; class SZUA-79; order Acidulodesulfobacterales; family Acidulodesulfobacteraceae; genus Acididesulfobacter. The sequence goes on from JAKAQK010000036.1 coordinate 3,160, forward strand.
AATGAATAACGCAGGCGATAATACAAATATTCATGCTGCCGCAACCGGAAGATTTGCTTCCGTTGACGAAGTAATCCAAAATTTTTATTGCGAACCGTATAAATTTTACGAATCGTCTCTAGGCGCTAATGCTAAAAACAGGTCAAAAAAATTAAGTTTCAAAAATTTATTTCTTTACTTTTTTTTGACATTTGTCGTAATTTTACTGCTTATACCTTTTCAGCATATCAATAGTATAAATTTCCCTTTTTTTATATTTAAAGACCTTATCGTTATCCTGCTGCTGTCAGTTTTTCTTATATATAAACGCAAGAATAAATACAAAACAAACAAAAACAAATATATAAGCAATGTTCCGGCGAAACAAATTTTTACCGGTAAAAATAATTATATTAATTTTGATAAGAATAAATTAAATAATTCTGATAAGTTTAATAATAAGTATGATAATAAGTATGATAATCTTGATAATAATTTATATGCTCATCAAAATACCGGCAGTAATAATCATCGCTTAATATTTAATAATCCCGAACGCTTCGATTCATCAAACAATCAATTTATTTATAGCGCCGACGGTATTTTCGATTATTCAAAAATTAATTATTTCAGATTAGGTATCTTAGATGTCGATAATTATTATAATAGCTATACCGATTATAATAATTACAATAATAATAATGATGATTATCGTAATCATAATAATAATGATAATGATGGTAATAATAAAAAAAATAGATTAATTATAGGAATAGACAGAAAAAAAAGATTTGAACATATTATGGTAGTCTCGCCCACCGGCGGCGGCAAAACTTCAAAATACATAATACCATCCATAAGAAAGGATGCCTGCTTTAAAAATACTTGCGTTTACGCAATAGATATAGACGGACCATATTTATATAATGCAGTGAAAGACAGTTGGGTCGCCGCTAATAAAAAAATAGTGCATTTCGACCCGTATAATGCCGGCTCCGTACATTTTAATCCTCTTATTGAAAGATGCGGCGGCGGATGCGGCAATGAAAAAAATAATGTGTATAACAATGAAAATATAAAAGAAATAGTTAAGCCGGCAAGCGACGATAAACTTTATGAACTTTCTTCTATGATTTTTTATGCCGATAACAACGAATTGAAAGGAGGGGATATTCAGGCGCATAAATATTATTCTAAAAGAAGCGCCGATATTCTTTATGGTTGCCTTTTATATCTTAAATGCAAATACGACATTAAATATTTTAATCTAATTACCGCAAAAAAATTTTTTGAAAAAGGATTTAGTTTTATAGAAAAGGAAATAAAATCTTATGACGGAAATAATAATAAAAAAATAAAAGAAATTTTTAATAATTTTTTTGAAATACCTTCTTATGAACGGGCAAAAATTATTACGGATATTTTGAACGGACTCGATTTTATAAAAAATGCAAATGTAGAAAATGCCTTTAAAACGCCGGAAAAAATTTTGTTAGACGATAATTTTTTGACGATAAAGGATTTGTTCGACAAAAATAATGATACGCTGCTGATTGTTTCGGTTCCAAAGGAAAAAATAAATTCAGGCGGCTCAAGGCTAATTTCCATTATTACCGATATGGTGATTAAAGCAATATATGAAAACCGAAGAGAAATTTTAAAGAACAATTCGGCTTCAAACGGCAATAATAATGGCGACAAAGAACAAAGCGAGGAGACAAATATTAAAACTGAAATTAAATCAGACGCAAAATCGGAAAATAATTATAACGATCATATATATAAAGATATTTTTATATATTTAGACGAGTTTCCAGTCTTGAATATAAACAATTTTGATATAGAACTTGCAAATTTAAGAAAAACAGGTACAGGAGTCTGCATAAGTTTACAGGATATTTCTTTTCTAAAAAATAAATACGGCGATATTTCGCTTATAGATTCAAATATCGGAACGCATATTATAATGGGTAATGCCGGTATTGATACTGCTAAACGATATTCTGAAAAAATGGGGCAAAAATATGTAATACATACGGAAAAATTCAATATAATTTCAGGCGGCGGCAAATACGGCAAAGGTCCGTACGATAAAAAATTCGATGATATTTTAACAGCAATCGGATTAAACCGCAAAAGAGAAACGCCTGTTGCTTCAGGATTATTTCCGTTAATGAACGCCGATGAAATCAAAAATATGGATATAAATGATGTTTTAATCTATTCGAAATTTACAAGACCGTTTATTTTATCTTTGAGCTGACTAACGGCTGGCATAGTGAAGAAAGCGGTATTATTCCCTTTTCAGCTTTTTAGCTTTTTAGCTTTATAGCTTGGAGCATAGATTTTGCCAGATTTTTATAAAAAGAAGAACTGCTGTTTTTTCTCAATATTCCGTAATATTTAAGGGCTTTTTTATAATTTTTGTTTTTTAAATAAATATAGCCTATCTGGGACAGTTCATATTGAAAATGTTTCCCTGCGGGCTGAATTTTATATGCCTTTTTAAAATAACGCAGAGCATTATTAAATTGTTTCAGCTTATAGCACATTATTCCTGAATGATAATAACCGGAATCCATTAGAGCGGGCTCTTTTTTTGCAAGTTTATTACCGAGCAGAAGACTGAAGTAATGCAGCGATTGAACCGTTAAACCGCTGTTGTAATCGCTCATAGCTAACCTGTATAACGTGTTAACGTATTCTTTTCCTTTGAGTCTGTTTAAATTTTCATTAAGAAGTTTCAGCAAGTTTTTTTTAAGATCCAATCTTTTATTATCGAGGATTTTAAGATTTAAGACTTTATTAAACAGTACTTTATTTTTAATGAGAGGCAATTTAATTTCATCCGCCAATTTTAATGAATGTTTATAATTTTTTACCGTATAATAAACATGGGCTAAATGATATAATGAATTAATATTCTTATTTCTATTGTAATATTTATTTGCATAATAAATCGCCTGTTTTGCATTCCCTGTTTTAATGTATATTTTGGAAAGCATATAGTATATATCTGGATTTAGATTATGTTTTCGTATTAAAAAAGATTTACGTTTATAAGTTTTTAATGCTTTGTTGTAGCGATGTTTTAAAAAATTATTTTTCATTACCTTGTATAATAATTTTGAAGCTATTTTCTGATATTTTTTTTTGTTTCTTAGGCTGTTCTGAAAATTAAATAATATTTTGTTTATATAGTTAAAACTTTTATTATAATTATTTAAGAGCAAATAATATTTAAATAAATATTTAAGAGCGGATAGCTGGATAGAAGGGTAGTTGATATTTTCGCTTTCAAAATTAACTAATTTCAAACCGGTCTGTATAGTATTTGTTTTATTTTCTCCGATTAAAGATTCCCCGTATTTCAACATAGATATATTATAATAATAGTTTTTACCGCAATATTTTAAACTAATCTTAAAATCTTTAGACGCAGATGCATATTGTTTACGTTTTAAAAATAACAATCCTTTAAAATAATTTTTATAGCACAGGTCTTTTTTATACGGTTTAAAAAGATGTTTAATATCCAAGACTAAAAGAGCCTTCTTAAAATCGGATTTAGTATTAATAAGATAATTAAGATATATTTTATTGAAATTATTGCCTCTTGTTAATAAGAAAGCGTTTTTACTTAAAATACGCCGCAATTTTTTATTATTTAATATTTTATCGGCATTTTTAATATTGCCGGATTCCTCATATGAAACTCCAAGATAAATCAAAGATTTTAAATGCAGCCTTTTCATATATTTTAATCTTTTACCGGCTTTTATTTTTTCTTCGGTCCTTTTTACAAGAAATTTAAAATCCCTAACCGAACGTCTTTTGTTTTTAAGATTAAAGTCGCATTTTGCCATAAAATAAACCACGGAATATATCTTTGAATAGTCCGGTTCTTTAAAAATAATATGCTGAAAATATGGCTTGGCTACTAAAAAATCATTATTAAGAAAATAAACCTTCCCCAATAGAAAATAAACTTTTGCGTCATTTAATTTGTTTAACGAATAATTATCAAGAATAAATTTTAATAAACGGCATGATTCACCGTATTGTTTAGATTTGTAATAATTGTCTGCTTTTTTATAAAGAGCGGAGGCATTATTCTGCGAAGCGGCGGCAGCAGGGGCGCTGTTTGAAGCAATGATTCCGTTATTTGCACCGAATGCCGGCTGTACGGACATAAAGGTCAGCACGTATAAAAATATAATTGCGGCAGATGCGTATTTTGCATCGACAAAGTCTGCTGCGCCGAATATTAGCTTAAATATTAGCTTAAATATCGATATGTTAAATATCGGTAGATAAAATAGTTTAATTTTTTTTTTAATTCTGCCGTTCATTATTTGCCGCCGTATCTTTTTATTTTTTCTATAAGCGTGGTTCTGTTTATGCCTAAGAGTTTTGCCGCTTTATCTTTTACGCCGTTTGAAATTTCCAGAGCCTGTTTTATAAGCTTTAATTCAAACCTTTCAACCTCATTTTTTAAATTTATTGTATTTTTATTTAAATCATAACTGTTTATTGCATTAGGATTTATTAAATTTTTATTTATATCGGAATTATTTATAATATTTTTATTAAACGTATTCTTACTAGAACTAAAATTATATATTCCATTAGTTTCATTAGAATTTTTATCGTTAGCGGTTATATCGACACCTGCAGCCGTATAGTCTTTATACATTTTATTTATATCGGAGTTTTTAAAATACTTATCCGGTATTTCATCTTCTGAAATTATGCCGCTTTCATTTAAAACTACAAGCATTTCCATTATATTTTCTAATTCTCTGACATTGCCAAACCAATCATAGCTCAGAAGAATTTTAACGGCATTTTCCGACATGCCGAAAACTTTATCGTTTTTTGAAATGGCAAACTTTTTCAGAAAATGGTATATTAATAAAATTATATCAGGTTTTCTTTCTCTTAACGGTAAAATATGTATAGGTATTACATTAATTCTATAAAATAAATCTTCCCTGAACATATTCTTTGCTATAAGTTCTTCTAGATTTTTATTTGTAGCGGTAATAATTCGGCAATCTACTTTAACGGGTTTCATCGAACCTACCGGCTCTATTTCATGTTCCTGTATTACTCTCAAAAGTTTTACCTGAAGACTAAAATTCATATCTCCTATTTCATCAAGAAAAATTGTAGATTGGTTAGCCAATTCAAATCTTCCGGGTTTATCGGCATAAGCGCCGGTGAAAGCGCCTTTTTTGTAACCGAACAATTCGCTTTCCAATAATTCTCCGGGTACAGCGCCGCAATTGACCGGCACAATATTTTTTTTATTTCTTTTAGATTTTTGATGAATTAATTTTGCTATAAGTTCTTTGCCTGTTCCTGATTCCCCAGTTATTAGAACATTGCTGTCCGAAATAGCGATTTTCTCTATACCGTCTATAATTTTTTTTAGTTTAGAAGAAATACCGTATATATTTTCTTCTAATTCTGTGTTAATATCTTCTAAAAGGGAAGATTCTGTATCTATAAATGCGTTGCTATTTTTCTTTTTGAAAATTTTAGAATCGACAAAGTTTTCAAATTTAATCTGGCTGATATTTTCGGGATATAGAGCATGGTCTATATTATATTTTATAAGCTCTAAAATATTTTTTTCAGATAAATCATAGATATGTTCGATATATGCAAAAAGATTTATATTTCTTTTAGGGCCTATTTTTGCAATATAAGAAATATCGAGACGCTCATACTGAAAAATAATATATGCCGGATTTTCAAAATGTTTTGGAAGTTCGCTAAAATTTTTAAGCAGTTTTATTTGAGCCGCAGGCAATGCTTTTAAAAGATTTTTTTTAATTACGGTTGCGGTTTCTTCTTTTTGCGCAACTATATACGCAATATATTGAAAAATATTCTCTGTCTGACTGCCGCGCGCCATTTTATTTATGATTTTTAAATAATTTTTTAATTTATAGTTAAAGTTAAAGGTATTATGTATTATGATTACAGTGATAATTGACGGATATAATTTTATATTTAATTCTTACTTTAAAATAAACGTAAAATCTGAAAAATTACAGGAATTACGGAATAACACTATTATTTTACTATCAAGATATTATAATGTAAAAAAAAATAAAGTGATAGTTGTTTTTGACGGTTATTTGACGCAGGAACCTTTTGAGTCAAAATACAACATAGGAAATATTGAAGTAATCTATTCAAAAAGGGGTGAAAAAGCCGATGCCGTTATAATGCGCATAGCGGAAAATATTAGGAATTCATTGGTAGTCACAAATGACAATGAAATTAAAAGATATGTCGAAAGATTAGACAATGTTTCAAGTATAAGTCCGGCAGAATTTAAAGTTATAATCAACAATATTATTAATGAAGAGGAAGATGCAGATAATTATTCTAACGATTATGATTTTACGGATGACGGAGATGATGATTTTTGCAGCGCATCGGAGCATTCAAGGAACACCAAGAAAAAAGGAAATCCGCATAGACTTTCTAAAAAAGAAAGGCTGAAAATGCGGAAGATTAAAAAACTTTAAAATCTTTTTTAATTTTTTATATGTATTATGTATTATTTATTATCGTCAATCGGAAATAATTTTATCAAAAGCATTTTCTTTTAACATTTTAATGTATGCTTTATTATTCTCAATCGGAAATAATTTTATCAAAAGCATTTTCTTTTAACATTTTAATGTATTCTTTGTTATTCTCAATCGGGAATAATTTTAGTAAAAGCCTTTTCTATCTGCTTCAGCTGAGTTTCTATCTTCGCGTCTATTTCTCCAAAATCTGTCTTAATAAAGGTATTACCCGGCAGCAGATTAGGATCGGAGATAAACGAAATTTTAGATTGTTTATTTTTTGACAATATTTCTGCAGTTTCAGAATTTTTGCTGAACGAATTATAATCTGAAGGATTCAAATATATAATAATATTAGTAGCATCTGCAGCTTTATCTAAGACGGCGGATATAGTATTTTTTAAGAAATCATTGTCGGACAAAACTGCGGAATTAACTATTTTTTCGGCAATTTTTAATGATAGTTCGACGGTTTCTTTTTTTACGTCATTATATAAAACATTTTTAAATTGACCGATGTCCGCTGCGACATGCGTCATATTTTTGACTTCTTTTGATAGAGATTGAAGAGCTTCCGCTTTTCCTGTATTAAAACCTTCGGTATGCCCGCTGACTTTATATTCTTCGAATATTATTTTACTTTTATCTTCAATTGTTTTATTTAATTTCTTCTTATAGCTTTCTATATGATTTAAAATAAATTTCTGAATTACCGGAGAAACAGATTCAAGAGCTTTAAGCAACTCTTCGTCTTCTTCGGCATTTCCGCTTTTAATAACATTAGCTAAAATAATTTTAGAACCGTCGTATATTGTATCGCTTTCTAAATTTACTTCAAAATTTCTTATAACGTTTGACATAATTTTTAATTATACAAGTTTTTCACTTTCCGATTTTACTGCAATGCTTATTTTGCCTTCATCTTCTAATCTTCTTGCAATTTTTAATATTTCATGCTGAACCTTTTCAACCTCGGAAAGTTTTTTTGGCCCCATAGCTTCAAGGTCGTCTATTATCATTTCCTGCGCTCTTTTTGAAACGTTTGCAAGAATTTTCTCTTTTACTTCGTCGGACGCTGCCTTAAGAGCCATAACTATCTGGTCGTGAGAAATTTCACGCAGAATAACCTGCATAGATTTATCGTCGACTTCGGCAAGGTCGTCAAAGGTAAACATCAGTTCTCTTATCTTTTCAGCCTCTTCCTTGTCAAGTTTTTCTATATCGTTCATAATAGGCTCTTCAATAGATTTATCCATATTATTAAGTATCTCGGCGACTATTTTAACGCCTCCGACTAATTTGCTTTGGGTAGAACCGGCAGACTTCAGCTGTTCCTGAAGCACTTCGTCAAGGTCTTTTATGACTCCTGGGGGGATTCTTTCTAATTTAGACAGTCTGAAAACCACTTGAGACCTTACCGATGCGGGAAGCAGGCTTAAAACTGCCGCAGCCTGCATCGGTTCGAGATGTCCAAGTATAAGAGCAACGGTTTGAGGATGTTCATTTCTGACAAAATCGGCTATAACATGAGGGTCGAGCCATTTTAACGTTTCTAAACCTTCTTCTTCTATAGGACCGTGTAAATTATCTAAAACTTTTTTAGCTTTCTCGGGGTCAAGCGACTTTGCAATTAAATTTTTTACATAATCGTCAGCTTTAATAACTAAATCAACATTGCTGAAATTTGAATTAAAATCTTTAAGTATAGCATCAGAATCCTCTTTGGAAATAGGAGGAAGCTGATTCATATATTTTGTTATTTTCTGGATTTCAACAAGGTCTAATTTCTTAAATATCTCTGAAGCGGCATCTTCGCCTATTGAAACAAGAAATGCCGCCGCTTTTTCAGGTCCTATAAATTTTTTTGCCATTATTATACATCCCTTCCGTTTTCTCTTAAAAGGGTTTTAACATAATTAGTGGCTGATTCAGGGTCTGTATGAACAATGTTGACTGCCACTTCTTTTAGGGTAGGTTCAGGTTTAGGCGGTTCCTGCTCCTTAAGCTGGGCTATTGCTTCGCCTCTGCGGTCTTCTAAACTTTCCTCTTCTTCTTTGTGTTTATACGTCGTAATATAGCTTATTACAGGTTTTAAAACCAATAATATTAAAAGAAGTATTGCTATAAGTATTACAAAATATTTTATTATCTCCATTAAATGCGATTTTATTATTGTTATAAATGTTTTTTTGGGCGGAGCAGGGATATACTGCGAGACTTTTTTAAAAGGCATATTTGCAACTATAACCTTATCCTTAGCCGACTTTGAATAGCCGATTGCGGTTTTTACTATATTTTTAAATAATGCAATCTGACTTGCAGGTCTGGGCGTGTATTTTGCCGTGATTTTTCCTGTTTTATTTTTAATTTTTACATATGTTCCGTTGACTAAGACTGAGGCATCAATTTTTTGAATAGTTCCCACTGGATAAGAAATTTTTTCTATCTTTTTTGAAACATCATAATTTGTAATTACTTTTTTGACTTTATTTTTTTTAGGCGTCATAACCGGAATAGGTACTTTTCCAGGCGGCAGATTTGATTTTGCGCCTGGTACGCCTTTGGGTTTAACAGCGCCTATAGAAGACGATTTGTAAGTTTCTTGAGATGCTATAGCAGTTGTATTAGGATTATAAGTCTCTTTCGATTCTACTTTTTTTGCAAAGTTAACCTTGACAAAAACTTTGGATACGACATTACCGTTTCCGACAACCGGCACGAGCATGTTGTTGATTTTATTTTCAAGACTGCGCTCTACTTTTTTTACATAGCTAAGCTGATAAGTGGAGTATATAAAATTTTTTCTGTGCGGCAGAGAAAGTATTGTACCTTTGGTATCTACTATCGTAATATTTTTTGATTTCAATCCCTGAACGGAGCTGGCAACAAGATGCAAAATACCTTGAATTTCCTGTCTGCTCAGACTTGTCCCTGGACGCAATTTAATTATAACGGAAGCTTTTGCGGGGATTCTCCTTGTAACAAAAACGGAGTGGCGCGGCAAAACGATAATAACCCTTGAATATTTTACCTGATTAAGTTCGTTTATAGTTCGTTCTAGTTCACCCTGTAAAGCACGTTGATATTCGACATGCTGAATAAAATCAGTCATGCCTATCTGATATTTATCAAATATTGAAAATCCGACGCCTTCCTGCCTTGGCAGACCTGCGGAAGCAAGTTTAAGTCTTGTAATATAAACCTTGCTTTTAGGAACTAAAATGGTTTTGCCCTGGTCTGCCAGTTTATAAGGTATTGCATATGCGTGCAATTTATTTATTATAGCCGATGCGCTGGACGGATTAAGATTAGAAAATAAAACACGGTATTTAGGCGCAGAAGCATACATAGCCATAAAATAAATAGCGGCTAAAACTCCGGTTATAAGAACCGCAAATATAATTTTGCGCTCTATCGACAGGTCTGTATAAAATTTTTTAAATTGTGTTCCAAAATCTTTTGCTGTAGCTGCCATTTATCGCATCTGTCACGTAATAGGGAAATCGGTGATTAATATAAATGATTAATATAATTAGTGATATAATTATTTATTCTGCGCATTGTAAACCTTTTACAAAATCCCCGCAAATTTTTAATTATAATTTTCTTTTCTTTTTTCTTTTCTTTTACTTAAGTTAACACTTATTGATTTATTCAGCTTAATTAATTTAACTAACTGCTTTATTCAGCCTAATTAAATTAACTTACCGACTTATTCAGGCTAAATTAAGCTCATTTATGACTTATTATTCAGCTTAACTAATATTTTGCTAACTGCTTTATTCAGCTTCATTAAGTTAACTTACCGGCTTATTATTCAGCTAAATTTATCTAACTAAACCTGCATATCCATAACGGTATTATAAGCTGTAATTATTTTATTTCTCATCTGCATCATAAGTTCAAAAGAATCATTTGCCTTTTCCATATCAATCATAGCTTGATGTATGTTTGAGGATTTTCCGGTAGCAATCATTTCTGCCTGTTTATTAGCTTCTATTTGAGAATCATTGACCTGGTTTATATACCCCGAAAGCGTATTTGCAAAACTTCCGGAGCCGCTCCCATCAGAAGATGAAGATGCCGGCGAAGCAGGATTTGTTATATTGTCGGGATTTAATTCTTTTATGGAATTAATATTTATACTATTTATAGGAATTGTCATAAAAATACCTCTAATTTAAATTTTAATTATTTATTAACTTACTTGCATATTTATTTATCTTAATTTTATTTACCTGCTCGTTTTTTGCTTTTTTTACTCATTTATTTATTCATTCATCAAGTTGCTAACTTATTTACTTATCGCTTACTCATTTATTTATTCATTAATTTGTTAATTTATTTTTGCTAATTTATTTGCTTATTGCTTATCTATATTATTTTAATATTATTTTAATATTATTTTAATATTATTTTAATATTATTTTAATATTATTTTAATTTAATACTAATGCTAATATTATATTTATATTCTAATATTTTATAAAGTATTTTATCAAGTGTCAAATTTTTAACGTCAAAAAAAATAATCTTTAAATCAGCCTTTAAATAATACGTTAAAATTTTAAATTTAAAACTTTTAAATCTTTAAAGATGCCTGAGACATCGCTTTAGATTCGGCTATAACCTGAGAATCTGCCTGATACGCTCGTGTTGCAGAAATCATGTCAACTAATTCGCGTATAGAAGAAATATTAGGTATCTTCACGTAACCAGCCTTATTAGCTAAAGGATTTGACGGGTCATATTTTTCAGAAAAAGGCTTGCTTGAGTTTTCGATTTTATCTACCTCTACGCCGAAATAATTACCGAAATCCGTAGTTTTAAACACCGGTTCTTTTTTAACGTACGGCAAACCGTTGCCGGCATTATCGGTATTTATATTGGCAAGATTAGAAGATATAACATTCATTCTAATTCTTTCTGCGTTTAATCCTTCTGCCGCAATTTGCAGCGAAACATTGAAACTCATCTTTTCAACCTCTTATCTATTATTCTATTATTCATTTACTCTATTATTTTTTTATTTTTTCAATTTTTTATTTTATTTAAATTAACGTGAAAGAAATTTATCTAACTTATCTAACTTATCTAACTTATCTAAGTTATTAAGTTATTTGTTATATTATTTATATTATATTACCGTTTTCTTAATTTATTAATTTTTTACTTTATTATAAACACAAGAAATTTAACCAAACTTGCAGCAGCGCGCAAGTTAAAAAAGCGGCTGAATTTAATTTTATACGCAAATTACGGAGTAGTTTGCGTAATAGCATAATTAAGCATCATAAACTTCTTAGAAAGAAGTGTAGAGACCGCCTCAAATCTGATTGCATTGGCAGACATGTCCGCCATTTCAGTACCCAAATTTACCGTATTACCGTCAAGTGCCGGCACCGACTCGACCTTTTGGGTTTCTATATTTGCATTGCTGAAACTTTCGGAACTGTTAATATTATCAATACCCAAATTTATAAAATCCTTAGGGCTGTTTGTTTTCAATCTTAGAGAGTTCTCAGAACCTATAGCGTCCTGCATAACTTTTTCAAAATTAACAGTCTTCTCCTTATAGCCCGGCGTATTGGCGTTGGCGATATTTGAAGCTATAGCGTTTTGTCTGGCGCTCAGGACATTTAAACTTTCATCCAGTACGCCGTATACTTTTCCAAAAAGTTCCATGCGTTAATAAAATGCAATATTTATGCCACAATTTATTATTTTTTTATTTTTTATAAAATTTATGTTATAATAAAATATACAATATACATTTGATATGCATATAATATACATGTAATATAATATACATGTAATATACAAATAATAATTGGGTATATGAATTTAATTTATAATTTAATTTATTAAATCGGCAGATATACTTGTATTTTTGCGCCGCCTTCAGGTGAATTTTCTGCCGTAATATAGCCGCCGTGCAATATGGCATTATTTAAGGCAATAGAAAGACCTAAGCCGGTACCTCCGCTTTTTTTTGTTGAATAAAAAGGGGTAAAAATTTTTCCTATGCTTTCTTTTTCAAATCCTTTACCGTTATCTTCGAATGCTATGCGTATATAGTCGGTATTATTAGAGTCGTTTTTTATAACGGCGCAGCTTATTTTAATAGTACCGCAGCCGTCAGGGACAGACTGGCAGGCATTTATTATAATATTTAAAAAACATTGGGTTATAAGATTTTTATCGGCATTTATGAAAATATTGCAGTCGATATTTTCCGATATATCTATATTTTTCTGTTTTATAATATGCGAAGCAAAAAGTATTGAGTTTTTGCATATATCATATAAATTTTGTTTTGAAATATCCGGCTTTATATTTTTTGAAAATTCAAGCAGATTAGTTATAGTCGTGTTCATATTTTTAACGGCTGAAATTATATTGGAAATTATTTCCCTGTGCCTTTCATCGGTTAGTTCAGTATATAAAATGGATGCAAAAAGTTCTACCGAACCTAAAGGGTTTCTTATTTCATGAGCGACTTTTGCAGACATTTCGCCAATTTCTGCAAGCCGCTTTGTTTTTTTAATTTCTTCAATATTTTGAAAAATAAAAATTCTGCCGGAAAATTTTTTATCTTTACCGTATAAAATTTTTACATAGGCAAAAATAGGAATAGATTTTTCATTTGAGATACGCATTGTTTTTTCAAACGGGTTGAAAATGGGTTTTATAAAATCTTCAATTGATTCTTTTTCAAAGAAATTTTCAAAAAATTTATTTATATCGCTATTTAAATATTTAATTAGATTGCCGTTCGGAATAAGGGCATCCAGATATTTATTTATAAATGTTACCCTGTTCCGCTCGTCCGTGACCACAACGCCGAGAGGCATACTTTCCAAGACGGCGTTTAGATTTTCCTTTAAATCTACTATTTTTTCTTCTAAACTGTTATAATATGCAGACAGCTTTACGGAAGCAAGCTCAAAGGATTTAAATGCTTTTTCCAATGATTCTTTGTCTGGATTAATGCTGAAAGTTTCTGATATAATGTCTGTATCGGCTAAGTTAGCCTCTTTCTCTTTTTTCTCCATAATTAAATATTTTATCATAATTATAATAAATAAAGTAATAAAGCTATAAAACAGTTAAACAGCGAAAATGTAAAAAGCGATAAAGTATAAGTCGGTATAGCATGTCTGTATGGCATAATGATAGCATAAGGCGATTAAGTACAAGACGGCAAAATGAGAAAGCGGCAAGTCTAAGACAATAAATAAAATCTTAAGTAATAAATAATAAAGTAATAAATAATTAAGTAATAAATAATAAATAAAGTTGAAAGTAATAAATAAATATTCATCAATATGCAGAGGTTTTGCGCTAATAGATCGG
>JAKAQK010000190.1 GCA_021822625.1 bacterium
GCTAAGTAAAAAGTCTATCTCATCGGCATTGATATTTTTTGTTCTTCGCCCAATCTTTGCAAGTATCATCGGTATATGTTTATTTGGTGGTTCAACATTCAAATATTTCGCAACTAACGTAAAAAGGTATTTTTGCGTATATTTTTTGCCGTCTGTCAAATTATATATTTTATTTTTACTGTTTTCATTTGTTGCTGCAAGAACCATCGCTTCAGTGGCATCTTTTATATTAATAAGTGTAAGATGGTTTTCCCCATTTCCGGTATATTTCATTTCGCCTTTTTTTATCAATTCAAAAACTTTACAAAAAGCTTTTTCATAACCTGTTCCATAAAGAACCCCCATCCGCATTATTGTGTATTTTAAATTGGGATGCGCTATACCAAATGTCTGTATCAACTGTTCTGTAATATATTTGCTTTTCCCGTAAGGCGTTTCTGCCATTGTTTTTGAATCCTCAGTCAAAATCTCATTTTTTCTATTATGGCCATAAACACTTGTAGAACTGGCGAATATTATGTGCACTTCCTTGTTTTTTGGATTGTTTTCTACTGCCGAAGTAAGAATATTCTCTGTGCCTACCACATTAATATTCATAAACATGTCAAAAGAATTTTTATTTAAATAGATCGCACCGCCGATGTGGAATATTCTATCGACCCCGGTACACGCATCATCAAGATTTTTCCTATCCTTATCCGTAGGCAAGGTAAAATCAACAACATAAGGAATTACCCCTTGGGGTATGCCCTGCCATCCATCGGTATAATCAGGTGCGGATTTTGTTAAAATCCTCACTTCTTCACCAAGTTCAAGTAGTTTTTTCATGAGCTCTATCGCCAACATACTTGTAGCTCCTGTAATTAAATTGACTTTTTTATACTTATTCCTGCTATCTTTAGTTTTTACTACTTTTTTCTCCATTAACATTACCTTTTTTCTTAGAGCCTTCCAATAAGCTTATTGCAAGTTCTCTTATACGCCCTTCCGTGAGATTATTAATTGCATATGATACCCAATCCTTTCCATATGGGACATATACACTTATATTGATTTTTCTTTTAATAAATTTGCTCTGCCATTTTTTACTATATCCTAATGGCAACTCAAATATTAAATTCTTTTTGTAGCTGCTTTTCAGTTCAGCAAGTTTATATACTGTTTTTTCGTCATGTTCTAATATAAATATACTATGCCCTTTATTTAATAATTTATCAATATAGAATGAGTATAACTCTAAGGTATTTTTATATAATTTTTCTTTTCTAGGATTTTCCTTTGTTTTTATGTCTTTTTTCTCTTCATTGCCATAAAAATAAGTCGTCAATTTTAATAGATATTTTGAATCCGAATTTTTTTCCAACAATGTTAATGCTTCTTCAATTTTACTGTTTCGCAAGGGTAATTCAATCCCTATTTTATTGTATATACTCGAATAGTTTTGATATTTTTCTATCATGGAATTGAAATCTATCCCATTTTCGGATTCTATCCACATAATTATACCAGAATTTTTTGCTACATTAATAAGTTCCTCCATGTTTTTATCTATAACATTGTTCGGAAGTTTTAATCCGATTTGGGATAATCTTATCGAAATTGACGATTTTAGATTAAGCCTAGAGATCTGTTTTATCAATTGTATATACAAATTAACATTATACCTTGCTTTTATAGCATCATTATCGCATTCATTTAAAAATGTTATAGTAGTAGGTATGCCTTTATTCTCAAGTGCTTTTGTTGTTTTGAATGCAGAATTTAATGTTGCGCCTGCTATATGCTTCTTTACCAAGCGAAATACTAACCCCTTTATAAATGTATTCTGTTCAGACATGAACACACGATTATCTTATAGAAAGGATAAAATTTAAAATAAATATAAAATAAGGAATCATTTTATTTAGAATATATAAATGTTTGTATATATAAATTATTAGGTGCAAATGCGATGTTTGATAATATACGAAGTTTAAGCTTAAAAGAACTGTTTCAGAAATTACATGATGAAATAACAGATTTTATAGAAAATGCTGAAAGGATAATGGAGATAAATGAAAGTATAAAGATAGACAACATCAGGCAAATAAGAGACCATATAACAGAGAGGCTCAACAAAAACGAAAACATTGAAGAAAATAAATTAATATTGAAAGTACTAGATATTTTTATTACAGATAAATCCTTTATCAGGATAATTAGGAAGGATGCGGATGATTGGTTAGAATTTTTAGACGCACTCGAAAGCAATCTTAAAAAAGTAGGTGAGGATTTTACGAAAAAGGATAGAATGGAACTGGATAACGTAATAGGCATTATAGACGATGCAAAAAAAATGATAAGAAGATGAACAATGTGGTTGTAAAAAATAAAAATATAGATAAAAACGAATATAACCCCCTATTGAGAAAAAAGATTGGTACCTTCAGGCGCACAACGATAGCTTTTATATTGGGCGCTTTCACTGTAATAAATCCGTCAATATCACTTCCGTCGATACCTTTCAATACAGTCATGTCCTCTGTAACTGTCCAAAAATCCAAAGTGAATGCCTCAAATTACCTTGCAGATTCGCAGATAGGGATTGCTTTCGGAAAGCATTTTCATTCAAAAACAGTCTCGGCTGTAATAAAAGCTAATAATTTTAGCAATACTACCGCTATAATGATAAACGGTTTAAGTAATAACAAAGCATGGTATCAATTTGGGATTGAAGAATACAAAAAAAATTATAGTTATTTTTTGGAGATATGGGATAAAAAAGGCAATTCTATAATAGAACAATGCGGCAGCAAAGAAATTTTTCCTGAAGCAGTCATAAATTCAGGAGATGTTATAAAATTATCAATGAGCATATCAAATAAAAAGATAACCTTTGATGCCAAAGATATCACATCAAATGAAGAAAATAAGTTGACTTATAAGAGCTCCGGTTCTAATTTTTTTGTCGGATCTTCAAAAGGCGTAAATAAAAATGGTTATTTTACCGGATTTATGGAAGAATCTTACCCTACCAATAACCTGCGTTTTCCGTATACTATGGGCAATCAGACATTTGGATTTTCTAAATTTATGAATAGCAATGTTTATGCATTCATGGATGAAACCCTGGAAAAAGAGAATTGCACGCAGTCTTTAAAAAAAATAATATACGGTTACAAAATGATATGGCTAAATAAACAAGTACACCAATTATATAAAGGCAAGGCATATGACATAAATGTTATTTTGAACAGCAGGGGAGTGTCAATTAAAAAAGAACGCACGGAAAGCTTTTACTTTAAAGAAAAAATAAAGGAAAGAAATAAGGCCTGGTCATTAAAAACATGGATGGAAAAGATCAGAAGGTAACATGAATGAAATATAAATCGCAAAATCTCAATCTTTTAGCGATCTTTTAATTTTCTATAATATTTTTAGAATTTCTAAATAGTTATTAGTAACTTAAAGAAGTCCTTCGTTTCCTTCCCTTTCCATTCTATTATACCATATTATTGGAATTTAAAAAAAAGCAGAGTTTATTCCATAAGTTTGAATTAAA
>JAKAQK010000191.1 GCA_021822625.1 bacterium
ACACAAGTTCGAGCAGTTTGCATTAGTCAGGAAATAATGACGATTCGATGAGCTCACATATAATATGTCCGATTGTTATGTGGTATTCTTGAATTCTTGGAGTATTGGAGGACGGCACCATTATTATATTGTCGCACAGTCCAGCCATTTCGCCGCCGCCTTTTCCGGTAAAACCTAATGTTGCGATATTCATGTCCTTCGATTTTTTTAATGCTTTTACTATATTTTTAGAATTTCCCGACGTTGATATACCTAAAAAAATATCCCCTTCTTTTGCGTTTGCTTCAAGCTGTCTTGAGAAAACTTCCGAAAAATCATAATCGTTTGCTATTGCCGTTAAGTTTGACGTATTGACGTTCAACGATTCTGCAGGCAGCGCCTTTCTTTCTTTGTAAAATCTTGAAACCAATTCTGCGGTTATATGCTGAGAATCTGCGGCTGAGCCGCCGTTTCCGGCTATAAAAAGTTTACCCCCGTTTTTGTAAGTTTCTATAATCGATTCGGCAAATTTTTGTATTTTATTTATAATATCGTTATCTTCTGAAATAAGACGATTTATTTCTTGCGATTCATTAAATTTTGAGCGGATGATTTTTTCCATTTTAAAATACCCGTATTTTAGTATATTGCATGATTTTATTTGTCTTTGCCGGTGTTTTTGCCTTATTCTTGCCTTGTTCTTGTTTGTGTTTGTTAGTTTTTATACTGGCTTTGACTTGTTTTGCCTTGTTCTATTTATTTTATTCTTTATTGACTTTATGTGTGGAAACTATAATATAAACTCCTATTATAATTATAAATATACCTACCCATCTCTGAACCGTTATTTTTTCGGACAGCATGACGGCCGCAAGCAATACTGTAAGGATAATTCCTATGCTGACGAAAGGATAGGCAGCCGAAAGGTCTATTTTTGACAATACGTTTATCCAGAAAAACATAGAAATAAGATAAGATATTATGCCGGATAAAACAAATATATTTAAGAACATATAAATAATTTTTATTGAAAACAAATTATTTATATGACCTACGCTTTCCATTCCGTACTTCATAAGAATTTGAGCAGAAACGCCCATAATAATAGAAATAAAAAGATTTAAATATACAATATATCTTTTTTGCGTATTCATTGTTTCACTATTTTAGTTATTTTTTCGTTACGGGCGATTGTACTCCGTAGCCCTGCTTTGCGGCTAAATAACCCGTTGTTCCGGCTAATCCTCCTACAACTAAAAGAGCGCATCCGGTCAGCAAATTCATAACCATGACGATTATAAATATAACTAACATTAATTTTATTTTTTGAAATTTTTGCATATCAAACTTCCTCGACGATTGTAAATATTACAGCATTAATTTTATTTTTTAAAATTTATGCAAATTAGATTTTTGCATAGCGAACTGCCTCGCTCTAATGTAATGGACGGGGACTTCTACGCAACTGTGGTTAAATTTCTCAGATTTTTGTTCATATTTTTTTGTTCAACAATCTTTTTATCAAACAATGTTATTTAATAATTGAAATTATACTACAAATCAAGTATAATGCAATGAATTATTTAATTTTATAAGTATAATTATAATTAAAATTAAAATCAAACAAATATAAAATCAAAATACAATAAATATAAAAAAATACAACTATAATTATAAAATATAACAAAGTATAACTATAAAATATAAATACGGAGTATATCCATAAATATAAAAAAATACAATATAACTATAAAATATATCCGTAAAAAATAGATATTATAAAAAATACTAAAGGATTATAACATAATGACGCTTAAAAAACAAATCGGCAACAATAAAGACGGCAGGAAAAATATTACGGGGATAACCGGCGCACCAGGTTCAGCAGATACAATTACTGTTCCGGACATATTTGACGATAACGATGGAGCAGGTTTAATCGGTGAAAAATATGCCTTAATATCTGTTTTTGACAAAACAGGAATAGACGAGCTTTCCGTATGTCTGAGTTCTGCAGGCTATACTATTATAGCAACAGGCAATACTTATAATTTTCTGAAAAATATCGACGGCCTAAAATTAAAAAAAATAGACGAAATAACTAACTTTCCAGAAATTTTAAGCGGCAGGGTTAAAACTCTTCATCCTGCAGTTTTTGGCGGTATTCTTTCCTTAAGAGAAGATAAAAATCATTTAAAGGATTTAACTGAAAATTCAATAAATTTTATTGATTTTGTTATAGTCAATCTTTATCCTTTTAAAGAAATGAAGGATAAAGATATAACTTTTGACGAAAAATTAGAATATATAGATATCGGCGGAGTTTCTTTGCTCAGGGCGGCGGCAAAAAATTTCAAATATGTTACGGTATTATCCGACCCTTGCCAATATAAAAGGATTGTTCCGTATATTAAAAAATGCGGAGATAGCTTAAACGTTGAATTAGCCAATAGTAAAGTAAAGATTGACGAATTGAACGATAAAGAAAATATAGGCGCAAATAATTTTAATGCTCATAATGCAGACAAAAGAAGCGTTGATAAAAAAAATATCGGCAATCATATTGAAGTTGAAGCTGCCGAAATTCCTTTAAATATAAAATTTGAACTGGCAGTTGGGGTTTTTAAACAAACAGCCGAATATGATAATGAAATTTTTTCTTTTTTAAATCTTAAATCGGCTGATACTAACAAAAATACGAATTGCCTGCCCGATATCGAGAGTTTATTAATTGCCGACGCTTTAGACGTTCGTTTAAATAAAATAGAAACTTTAAGATACGGAGAGAATCCGCATCAGAATGCCTCATTTTATAATTATAATATCAATATGTTAAACAGCGATATCAACATCAACCTTGGTCTTGGCAACGACAACGGTAACGATAATAACGGGAAGAATAAAAGCCATGATAAGACTGATATGACCGATATAACTGATACGACCGATAAGTGCGATAAGTTACATTTGGCGGACAATTCGATTACGAGCGGCAGCGGAACAAATAAAAATTTTGAGAAATTATCCGGTAAAGCAATATCGTATAATAATTTGCTTGATATCGATTCGTGTTTAAATATTATAAGGGATTTTTATTTTTCAGACGATGATGACAATGGTATAGATAAACAATATGCCGATGCCGGAACCAGTATAACAAATAATGAAAATAAAAATAGTAAAAATAGCGCGAAGGAATATTTTTCCGTAATAATTAAACATACAAATCCATGCGGCGCGGCAATAAGCAGTATTTCATTAAAAGATGCTTTTTTAAAGGCAAAAAAAGCCGATGAAATATCTTCTTACGGCGGTATTATAGGTTTCAACCGGATTATAGACAAAGAAACAGCCGCAGAAATTAAGCCTATGTTTGTGGAGGTGATAATTGCGCCGGATTTTGAACCGGACGCGCTGGATATATTAAAATCAAAAAAAAATACAATTATAATTAAGGTTTCCGAATATTTTATTTTGTCGTCTTCGGAGATTACTTTAAGAACTGCGGCAGGCGGCATTTTAATGCAGGAAAAAGATAACAGAACGGATAATACAAT
>JAKAQK010000192.1 GCA_021822625.1 bacterium
ATATTATTTATTAACATATTTTATGCCTACAATAGTATCTTTAAATATGCTTAATAGATTGATATAATTATTTAAAGAATCAGATTGATTTTGTTTTTTTAAAATATTATTTATTAACATGTTTATAATTATATTTATTAATTTAATATTTAATTCAATATTTAACTTATATTTAATTCAATTAAGATGAGCCGCTGATTTGGCTGCTTTTTTTGTTTAATTTTTTAAGCGCTGAAATTTTTTTCTTCTGTTTTTATTTTTTTAGCCGACAAACCATAATTATCAATAATATTTTTTGCATCGGCAATATCGCGCTGCGGTTCAAGAACAAATAATTTTTTTGTTATAAAAAAATAATTTATTAATGTAGTTGTATATAAATCAGGTTTACCTTTTTTGTATTTTTTAAGAAAAATAAATATTAAAAGGTCTAATATAATAGCTGCAAGGATTTCTCTCCTAAACAGTAATATAATGCCCATAGTCAGAAAAATATATAATCCCCAGTCGTATAGCTCTAAACCTAATTTTGTTACTTTTTCGTGAATACCCCTGTGTATTTTAAAAATTGTAAAACTCATTCGAATTTATATATTGTTTACGTTATATATAATATATCTGCTAACTTAAGGCTGTCCAACCGTACTTGCGCCGTTTCCTGCGCCTATGGTTATTCCATTCGTAGCTCCTCCGGCATTTTGAACAATACCCAGAACGGCGCTTGTAATTGTGGGCGCCATCATAACGCCGGTTCCTGCAGCCGCCGTTATAAAGGCTTTTCTTGCGGCATCCGGCTTATGCTGTTTTATATCATAAAATCCTTTGACTAATCCCAATGTTAAAGTTGCAGGCGCTAATCTATAACATATCCACGTCGTTGCTTCGTTTAATATACCTGAAGCGCCGATACCGAGCGAACCTTGATTTAAATTTATATAAGAATATGCCGGGGACGCAATTGATAAAATAGAAACGGAAAATAAAAACGTTAAAAAAAATATTTTTTTGAATTTATAATAGTAAGTAAAAGAATTAAAGGAATTAACGGAATTAAAGAAATTAAAAGAATCGGCAATAGTATTTTTATTTTTATTCTTATCATTATTCTTACTCTTATTCTTACTCTTAATTTTAAATGTTCTACTCATTAAAAATTTATTTAATTTATAAATAAATCGTTCTTCAAATAATCCGGATTTGATTCCCGAGTCCAAGCTGATAGATAATCGATTATATAAGTTGATTATTTTCATTTTTTTAACCTCCTGCGATTTATCTGATTATTATTTAATTTATATGAAGTTTTTTATCTTCATAATATAAATTTATATCATTTAAATATTGCAGCATTATGTCGTTTCTGTTTCAATTTTATTATTTAAATATTAAAATTATATTTCAATAACACTGTATCTTTTTAATATTATTGATAAATTACAACATTAAATATAAATTTTTCTTTTTTTATTTTATTTTTTTATTCCAAATTGTCATAAAATTGTAATATTAAAATGATATTATTTAATTCTTCCAAAAATTTATTAAATAAAATATGACAAAAGGAGAAGCTATGAAAAATCCAAAAAAAAGAAGGCTAAAAAAGGGTGAGCGCAAAAGCTATCAACAATTTATTGACGAAATATATAAGAAATTGCAGGAAAAAAAAGAAATTGAAGAATTATATAAACGTGTTATAATATTTAAAGCAAGCGATGTGCTTGAAGAATTAAGAATCAGAAAAAAAAATATGGAGGCAGTAGAAAAGTATAATGGAGAGCAAGAACATAACAGACGATAATAATAACTACGTTGAAAATAGCGCTAAAAACAGTTCCGATAATAGGAAAATAGATATAATATTTAATGAAATAAAATCATACATTGACGAGACGAAAGATTACGGTCTTAATGAAAACAAAAGGGACGAGGCATCTAGTATCGTCTCTTTTACCGGAATGATTTTAGATGAATTGTCTAATTCAATAAAAAAAGCAAAATTGTCTGATTTTAATCTTGAAAAAATTTCCAGTGAAGATTTAGATATAAAATTATCAAATTTATTAAGTCAGCTTAAACCTTATTATTTTGAGAAAGAAACCAGCGCTATGCTGGACGGGCTGGCAGATTATTGCAATGATGTGTTTATGGAACTCATGGCCGGACATTCATGCGCAGTGCCTGAGAAACATTAAATAAAATGCTATATATGATGCGTTAAAGTTATTATAATGCGTTAAAGTCAGGAAAACAAAAAAACAAAAAAAGGTCAGGTTAATTTTTTTTCTAATAAATATAACACATTATTAGCAGCAATATTCAAATGTGCCGGAAAAACAAATCTGACCTTCTATGTAATCTATGTAATATGTCGTTATGAAATTATGCCTTGCCTGCGCATCCTAAAATATTCATTCTTTCTTTTATTATATCTGTGACGTATTCCATTGCCGGACCGAAAATCTTTCTGGGGTCTATCTGAGACTTATCTGTCATAATGCTCTCTCTCACTTTCGCCAGAAAAGAAATTCTTAAATCGGTATCGGTATTCACTTTGTTTATGCCGTATTTAATTGCTTCTTTTAAAACATCGAAAGGAACGCCCTTTGCCCCTTTTAAATCTCCGCCGAACTCTTCAAATTTTTTAGAAGCTCTTTCCGGAACAGACGAAGCGCCGTGCAGAACAAGAGGAATACCGGTAAGCTCTTTTACTTTTTTTAATCTTTCAAAGTCTAATTTTGCCTCACCTTTAAATTTAAATGCTCCATGCGATGTTCCTATTGCCGGAGCAAGAAAATCGACCCCTGAAGATTCAACAAAATCTTTAGCTTCGTTAGGATTAATTAAAACAGCGTCTCTTTCAGCAACGGAAACATTATCTTCAATACCCTTTAATCTTCCAAGTTCCGCTTCTACCGAAATTCCAAGCGGTTTGCAAACGCTGACCACCTGCTTTGTTATTTTAAGGTTTTCTTCAAACGGATAATGTGAAGCGTCAATCATGACTGAGGTGAAACCTGCTTTAATCGCCGTTAAAACTGAATTAAGATTAGAACCGTGGTCTAAGTGAAGGGCAACCGGTATTTTTGTCTTATCCGCCAATGTTTTCGTCATAGCATAAAGCATTTCAGCTCCTGCGTATTTAATAGCTCCTTCGCTCGCAGCAATTATAATAGGCGATTTTTCAGATTCTGCTGCAGAAAAAATAGCCTTTAAAAATTCCATGTCGTTAATATTAAAAGCTCCGACGGCATAATTTTTATCATTTGCGTCATCAAGTATTTCTTTAGCCGATACTAAAGGCATATTTACCTCCCGTTAATATAATTAGTTAAATTAGAAAAATTTTAATATCTTTTATAAATTTTAATTTTATATTTATGCTTCAATACTGTAGATGCTTCAACACTTTTAACGCTTTGCAACATTTTTAATTAATTTATGATATTTTTAATTAACTTTATAGCATTTTTAATTAATTTATGATATTTTTAATTAACTTTATAGCATTTTTAATTAATTTATGAT
>JAKAQK010000037.1 GCA_021822625.1 bacterium
ATTTTTAATAATTTATAATATAATATAGTCAAATAACAACAGTCAAAATTATTAATAAAAAAAATTAATTAAAACTTTAAACGGGTGTATAATGCTTAAAAATAAAAGTTTTTCAATTTTACAGATGCTAACGGTTATAGCTTTTATATTTATTTTTTCTTTCGCATTATCTAATTTTGTATATGCTCTTTCCGGCGCCCCTATAAAAAATAACGGCGGTACCAAGAACAAAACCGGTAAGTCAAATAAAAAGTATTATGCCGAGAATAAAAAATATGTAATTTTAAATCTTTCACCTGAACTTAAGGGGTATATCGATAAAAAGAATCAAAAAGTGTATTATTATTACACCAAAACTAAACAATATTATTATTGGAATGAAGGAATATGGTTTAATTCTAAACATTTAAAGAATATTTTTAAAATTACCAGACAGAATAAAATACCTGCGCCGTTAAAACACGGTCCATTGCTTAGGGTAAAAAGAAAAAAAATACCTGCTGGATTTGCTGCTTTAAAAGTGCCGCCTAAGGCTATCTCTAAAAAATTACCAAAGGCTGCGACTCAGCATTTATATAATTTTCCGCTGACGTTGCATGGATTGGTTATTTATCAAAAGAGATTTAATCTTAACAACTAATTAAACTTATATTTAACTTAAATTTAAATATAAAAGTTAAATATATATGATAAAATATACTTAAAACATTAAAATAAAAAAGGATAAATTTAACTAAAGCAGGGCAGAAATAAAATATAATATGACCGGAATAAAGAATAAATTTAACTAAAACAAGGCAGAAATAAAATATAATATGACAGGAATAAAGAATAAAATAGAAACGGAGACAAAATAATAATTAAATCATGAAATTTTTTAATATCTTACAATATCCTGACCCTAAGCTCAGGATAAAAGCTCAGAACATAACTAAGGATGAACTTAAAAATATAAAAGAATTAGCAAAAGATATAGCATATACGATGTATAAAGCCGAAGGAGTCGGTCTTGCCGCAACTCAGATAGGAATAAATAAAAGAATAATTGCAATAGACGTCGGAAAGAAATTTGATGCAAATTGCGAAAATTTTTTAAAAGACGAAGATATTCTTTTTTTAAATAAAAATCTTATAATTGCAATTAATCCTGAAATAATATACAGAGAAGGTAAAATTGTCCACGAAGAGGGGTGTCTGTCCATACCGGGATTTAACGCAGATATAGAAAGAGCTAAAAACATTAAAGTAAGAGCCTTAGGATTAGACGGAAAAGAATTTATTACAGAAACCGAAGGAATATTATCCATTGCCCTTCAACATGAAATAGACCATCTTGACGGCGTTCTGTTTATTGATAAAGCATCCCCTCTTAAAAGAACATTATATAATGCAAAACTTAAAAAATTAAAATCTGAAGAAAAAGTGCATTAGTATGGATTATAATATTCATAATATTAAGCCCATGAAGGTTGTTTTTATGGGAACTCCTGAAATTGCAGCAAATTCCTTAAGAACCATAATTGAATTAGCAAAAAATAATCTTATTGAATTACAGTGCGTATATACAAAACCTGAAACATGGAACTCAAAAAAGAACCAATATATAAAATCCCCCGTCAATATTATAAGCGAAAAATACAATATACCTCTAAGAACTCCTAAAACTCTTAAAAATAATGAAAATGAGATAGATTATCTTGCGGATATAAAACCGGATTTAATTATTGTGGTTGCCTACGGTCTGCTTTTACCCGAAAAAATTCTAAATATACCGTTATACGGCGCGATAAATCTTCACCCGTCTATTCTGCCCGACCTGAGAGGCCCTAGCCCTATTCATTACGCTATACTTGAAAATCTTAAATTTACAGGAATTTCTATAATGGCTTTAGATGAGGGAATGGATACCGGTCCAATCATAGCTCAAATGAAAATCGCGGTTGATAAAAATGAATATTTTAATGAATTATACTCCGCAGTTTCAAAAGAAGGGGCGCATGTTTTGTCTGATGTGGTAAAAACGCTTAGTTTTATTCACGCTATAGATGATAATAAATTAAATAAGGAATACAAAAAAATTTTTACCTACGCTTCACCGCAATCCAGTTCTGTATTGTATCGGAAAGATTACAAACAATATTTAACGATAACCGATAAAATAGACAGCGAAACTAAAAAAATTAATTTTGAAATTGACATGCCGGATTTGATTTATTCTAAAATTAGAACATTCTCTGAATATGATAACGCATATTTTATTTTTGAGAAGAAAACTATAAAAATTATAAAAGCTAATCTTATAATAATAAAAGAACAATTAAAAATTTGCGGCGAAATTAACGAAAATATCCGCAAAGATAATTTAGAAACAATAAAAATAAAATCTAAACACAATTATTGCGAGTTTTTAAACGAGGATTTAAATATAAATCAACAGACAATATACAATAAACTATCGTCAGAATTACTGCCTTGTAAAATAAACGCAGCATTAGCCAAAAAAAATAATTGCGATAATATATTTAATCAAAACGGCAACAGCGGCTGCGATAAAGACAATATATCATTAAATATATCGTCAAAAGAAGAAAAAGGATGCGGAAGCGGAAGCGGCTTAATTTACAAACCCGGCACCGTAGTAATAGCCGATAAATCCGGCTTAGTCGTAAGCACCTTAGAAAAAGGCGTTTATTTAGAATTATTAGAATTAAAACCTGAAAGCAAGAAATCAATGAATTATGTTGATTTCATCAATGGAACGAGGATTACGCCGGGCACTATACTGCAATAAATAAATAACAAATATTGTTTAATTACTTGTTTCAC
Source organism: bacterium (assembly GCA_021822625.1). Taxonomy (GTDB): domain Bacteria; phylum SZUA-79; class SZUA-79; order Acidulodesulfobacterales; family Acidulodesulfobacteraceae; genus Acididesulfobacter. The sequence goes on from JAKAQK010000037.1 coordinate 2,827, forward strand.
TACTGTAAATGTCGATAAAAAAAGAACATGTTTATTTTATAAAAACCATAGCAATAGCATCTATTGCGCTGATTATTTTTTCATCAATTCTTTTCTGGCTTATTTCGGGCGGACTTGAAAAGTTAAATCCTGATTTACCGTTTTTAATTTTTATCTTAATAATTTCTATATTCTTCCTATTTATAGCTATATTTATAATCAGTTTAATAAACAATGATAATAAAAATAAATTATTTTTCGTTAATTTTACGCGTTATGTATTAATAAAAATATTATATCCTGCAGCGGCTTTAATATCATCAATTTTCCGCATAGACAGGAATAAAATGCAGCGCTCGTTTATCGCAATAAATAATTCGCTTCTTTTTTCTATTGGGAAACAGGTTCCGCACAACCGGATATTAATTCTTTTGCCTCACTGTCTTCAGCTGCATAATTGCAAGGCAAAAATTACGGAAGATATTCACCATTGTCTTGATTGCGGCAAATGTAATATTAAAGAACTTAATGCTTTAGGCGATAAAAAAGGAATTGATATAGCTGTGGCAACCGGAGGAACATTAGCCAGAAGGGTATTGAAAGAGAAAAGACCGAAAATTGTTATTGCCGTTGCCTGCGAAAGGGATCTGGCATCCGGAATATTGGACGCTTTTCCGCTACCGGTTTACGGATTGATAAATATAAGACCAAACGGACCTTGCAGAGATACGCGCGTGGACGTGGCTGCGCTTAATATTTTAATAGAAAAAATAACGGCTTAATTTTATAAATATGAGTTGAATGTATGATGTTAACTGCGGAAGAAAACTATTGTATAATAAACTAATGAAAAATAAACAGCGCGATGAGCACGGCGGGAATCTGCTTGGAGAACTCGATCAAAATGATTACGATATTTTAAATATTTTTAATAAGGCTAAAAAAAAAATAGATTTTTCGGCTAATATAAATTCTTTAGGTTTAAGCAAAAATGCTTTATGTATTTTAAAAAATACAAAATTATTGAAATTTTTAATTGAAAATTATCCGGAAATTTATCCTGAAAGACTAATAAATAAACTCAGCGATTATCATTGCATTCAAAGCGGCAATATATTTATCGGCGCCGGAGCGACAAACTTAATTTATAAAATATTATCGGTATTTAAACCTGAAAATGCGCTTATAGCCGAACCCTCATTTTCTGAGTATGAACGGGCTTGCGAAGTCTTTAAGATAAATACGTTACATCAATGTACGCTTCTCGAAGATGACTTTAAACTGATAAACGGCAGTTTAACGAAGTTTATCGATAAAATAAAAAATTTAAATGAACGTGATTTGATATTTATAGCAAGTCCGTCTAATCCTGCAGGAGCAATCACGCCAATAAATACCGTCATAGAAATTCTAAAAATATGTAAAAAGAAAAAAGTATATTTAATATTGGATGAATCATTTATGGATTTTAAAGAAGAATGCTCGTCTAAACATCTGGTAGAAAAATTCGATAACTTGATTATTTTACGTTCTATGACAAAATTTTTTGCAATACCTGGAGAAAGGCTGGGCTATATAGTGAGCTGCGAAAAAAATATCTTAAATATGTTAAAAAATAATGCCCCTTGGGGGATAGGCGGGCTCGCTTCTGCTTTGGCTGTTTCTTCATTATCCGACACAGAATATATTGAAAATTCCATTAAATATATTAATAAATTAAAAAACGAATTGTATAACGATATTTTAAAATTGAAAATTTTTGAAATTATACAAGGAGAAGCAAATTTTTTACTTTTAAAAATAAAAACTGCCCATCATCGAAGCGCCAATTATAACGACAATAAAAGCAACAACAATAGCAATAGCAATGACAATAATAATAATAATCAATTAAGCAGCGCATTAACTATTAAAGATTATTTATTTAATAAAGGCATATTAATAAGATACGCCGGCACTTACCGTTGTTTAGACTGCAATTTTTTTAGGATAGCGGTTAAAACAAGAAAAGACAATAAAATTTTAATAAGTGAATTGAAAAAATATATAGAATTATACAATCAAACTGAATGATGAAAATATTCATAAATTATTTTAGCTATTTTTGAATTGACGCATTTTGATAACTCTTCCGCTTGCAGATGTTTAATATTATTTATGTCTCCGAATGAATCTATTAGTTTTTTATATGACGATAAGCCTACCCCTTTGATGTTTAAAAGTTCAGATGTAACAACGGCTTTCCTCTTTAAGGAGCTGTGAAATGTTACGGCAAATCTATGCGCTTCATCGCGTACTGACATTAAAAATAAAATTAAATTAGACGGGATATTGACTTCATTTTTCCTATTCGGCAGATATATTTTATCTGTAAAATTTTTTTTACGAACTCCGCCTCCGCCGGCTTCAACATTAGAGCTTCTTTTTTTATTATAGATTCTATTATTTTCTTTAACCTTGGCAATGGAGATTATGTCCGGCATGAGAGCCTCGTCGATATAATCTTTAAATTCTTTTTTTACCTCGGTAAATACGTTAAGCTGACCTTTCCCGCCGTCTGCCATAATCAAATCAGGCAGCGGATCGCTTCCGTCGACTGCATTTTTAAATCTTCTAGTCAACACCTCATACATCATTGCATAATCATCCGGGGTATTTTTCGACCTTATTTTATATTTTCTATATAAAGAGGTTTCTTTTAAACCGTTCTTAAAAACAGCCTTGGAGGCAACAGGATAAGTTCCTGAAATGTTAGATATATCAAAACATTCAATAATTTTCGGTACCTTTTTAAGATTTAAATAATGCCTGAGAGATTCAAGCAATCTTTCATTGCTATGATTATCGCGGTTATATCTATATAATACACTGTTATCGTAAACATCGCTTCCGCTATTACTGCTGCTGTCGGGAATATTGTGCAAACCTGTTCCGTCCGGTTTATCATTAGTCTTATCTATTTTATTCTGATTTTCATCAAGAACACATGTTTTATCCGCCTTAGTTTTATCCGTCTTAGCTTCACAATATGCACCGGCTTTACTATTATCTGCGTTTATATTATCATTATCCTCATAAGCTGCAGAATACGTTGTTCTATCTATTTTAACGACATTTTTTTCGTAAAAATTATTTTTTGCATTGCTTGAGGCTATCATAACGAGATTTTTATTTTTCTCATTATTAGGTATATTTAATTTAATTTTTTTTTCTAATGTTTTTTTAAAAAATTCTATTAATATATTTCTGCTTTCTGAGTTTATCGCAAAAGGGAGCAAAATTTCATCGGGAATCAAATTTATATTGTCGCCATTGCTTTTTGAAACATAATACTGGTCAATAAATGACGATATTATTTCTTCGTCCGTTAAATAAACATTTTTAAAATAATAATTTTTTGAATCTATCATTTTTCCGTTTCTTATCATTATCAAATCGACTACCGATACGTTATTTTCTGAATAACAGCCTACAACATCGATATTTTTTCCGCCTGATATAACCGTTGACTGACTTACGGAAATGATATGCAAACTATTTATTTTGTCTCTTATTTTTATCGCCGCTTCAAAATTTTGTTCTTTTACGTACATATCCATCGTATTCTTTAAATCTTTAATTATCTGATTATTTTTACCTTGCAGCAGCATTCTTATTTCTTTTATTAAACCGTTATAATCTTCAGCGGATATATAACCGCAGCATGGAGCAAAACATCTGTTTATCTGGTAATATACGCAAGGTTTATTTTTTGATGCAAATAATTTAAATTTAGTATCGTTACATGTTCTTATCTTAAATGCTTTATTTATCATTTTGATAAAATCAGTGACAGCTTTTGCGTTTGAATAAGGCCCAAAATATTCTCCCGAACTTTTATCGTAAGAGCGCGTTTTTGTCAAGTAAGGAAAATCTGACGGGTTCGGTCTCCGGCATACATTTTTATCGTTTTCGTTATCTTTATTGTTTTTATTTTTTTTATTGTCTATCGTATTTGATTTGCATGTGCGGGCTGAATTTAAATTATTTTTTGTAATTTTTAAATATGGGTATGTTTTATCGTCTTTTAAATTTATATTATATTTGGGCTTATAATTTTTTATCAGGTTATTCTCAAGCAGAAATGCTTCGACTTCATTATTTACGACAATGGTTTCAAAACTTTTAATTTTAGATACAAGGTGTTCTGTTTTAATATCGGTTTTCTTGTTGGAAAAATACTGGGAAACCCTCTTTTTAAGATTTTTAGCCTTGCCGACATAAATAACGTCCCCTTCTATATTTTTCATAAGATAAACACCGGGGGAGTTAGATAATGATTTTAGTCTGCTAATTAAATCATCGGTCATCGTTTAAATTGTTTAATTATAAATTTAAAAAACTATTAATATTAAAAACTTATATTTATTTTATTTATATAACTTACACATATTTAATTTAAAACGGTTATGATTTACCTTCTAATTAATATTTATTAATATTTATTTATATTTATTTATATATAGATTGCAAACGGATAATATACGGATAATAGGTAGAATTGATTATAATATTATAATAATGATTAAGCGTTATCGATATTAGCACAAGTTGCATTTTTATTAATTATTAATTATACGGCATCAAGCAGTAGCATCTGTTTTTTAATAATATTTATTTCATCTCTTACGCGGGCTGCTTCTTCAAAATTGAATTCTTTAGAATATTTTTTCATTAATCTTGATAAATTTTTTATTTTTTTTTCAGCCGCGGCAGCGCTTAAAACAACAATATTTTCTCCTCCTGCGCCGCTTGAAGAATCAATATAATCCTGTTCAAAAATTGTAGTTAAAAGTTCTGCTATATTTTTTTTAATAGATTGAGGCGTAATATTGTTTTTATTATTATAAGTTTCCTGTATTTTTCTTCTGCGTTCAGTTTCTGAAATTGCAAAAGCCATAGAATCGGTAATTTTGTCTCCATACAGTATAACATGACCTTTAATATTTCTTGCAGCGCGTCCTATCGTTTGAACAAGGGAAGTTTTAGAACGCAAAAATCCCTCTTTGTCTGCGTCAAGTATACCTATCAACTCCACTTCGGGAATATCTAGCCCTTCCCTTAAAAGATTGATACCGACAAGAACGTCGAATTCTCCAAGCCTTAACTCTCTGATAATTTTAAATCTTTCTAAAGAAGCTATATCGGAATGCAAATATTTAGCCTTTACTCCGCTATCCAGCAAAAATTCAGATAGGTCTTCAGATATTTTTTTAGTTAAAGTCGTAACTAAAACCCTTCCGCCTCCTTTAACCGTCTTTTTAATTTCGCTTATTATATCGTCAACCTGATTAGCGACCGGTCTGACCTCTACCTCAGGGTCTATAAGACCGGTAGGACGAATTATCTGCTCTATAACCTGCGAACTTACACCAAGTTCGTAATCGGCGGGCGTAGCTGAAACAAACAGCATATTTTTTATATGAGAACTGAATTCGTCAAAATTTAACGGTCTATTGTCAAGGGCGCATGGAAGCCTGAATCCATATTCGACTAATGTAGTTTTTCTTGATATATCTCCGTTATACATTCCTCTTATTTGGGGTATGCTTACATGGGATTCGTCAACAAATATAGTAAAATCCTTAGGAAAATAATCTAACAGCGTCGGCGGCGCTTCGCCTTTTTTTCTGCCCGTTAAATGTCTTGAATAATTTTCTATACCGGAACAATAGCCCATTTCTTCAATCATCTCTATATCATAAAATGTCCTTTGCTCTAATCTCTGAGCCTCAACAAGTTTACCCATAGATTTCAATTCTAAAAGTCTGTCGGCAAGTTCTGCTCTGATTGACTTAATAGCATGTTTCAGCGTAGATTCGTCGGCAACATAATGGGACGCAGGATAAATAGCTGTTTTATTTAATTTTCTTATTATTTTACCTCTCAGCGGGTCAATTTCGGCAATCATTGAAATTTTGCTTCCAAAAAACTCGATTCTTATTGCAATTTCTTCTTCGTAAGCCGGAAAAACGTCAATCACGTCACCGCGAACTCTAAAAACACCCCTATGAAAATCTATATCATTTCTGTCGTACCTTATTTCCGTCAACTTGCTTAAAATTTCTTTCATTTCAATTTTCTGCTCTTTTTTAATTTCTAAGAGCATACTTCCGTATGTTTCAGGGGAACCAAGACCGTAAATACAAGAAACGCTCGATATAACGATGACATCTCTGCGCGATAAAATAGACCTCGTGGCAGAATGTTTCATTTTGTCTATCTGATCGTTTATCGAAGAATCTTTTTCAATATATAAATCTTTTGAAGGAACGTAAGCCTCAGGCTGGTAATAGTCATAATAGCTTATAAAAAACTCTACGGCATTTTCAGGAAATAATGATTTAAATTCTGAATAAAGCTGCCCTGCAAGCGTTTTGTTAGGAGCGATTATAAGCGCAGGTCTGTCAAGTTCTTTAATAACATTTGCCATAGTAAATGTTTTTCCGGAACCGGTAACCCCAAGCAATGTCTGATACTTATAATCTTTATCCCTTATTCCTTCAAGTATTGATTCTATAGCCTGCGGCTGGTCTCCAGTCGGTTTGAAATCTGATACAAGATTGAATATTCCCATATATTACGTCGTTATGTTTTTTATAGTTATTTTACAAATATATTTTATTTTTATAATTTAAATAAATTTATTAACAATGAAAGTTATATTATATATTATATTAATATCACGATATAATGATATATAGATAGATACAGATAGGTATATAATATGTATTAATATTTTAATATCTATATTTTTTTACGTTTAGGTTTCTTAAAGATGCATTCGGAAGCTTCGCCCATATTATATATTCTTAACTTATGACTTCTTGGAAATTCTCTTTTTAACAGCTTTTTAAAAATATTGGTTAATTCATCAAAATTAGCTACGTATTCTTCTTCAAAAAAACCTCTTTCTAGTAAGCAATACTCATCTTCTTCAGATTTTATAATATAAAATCCCCTATCTCTTTTATAGCTTCTGACATCGTAATAATGCCCGACGGGCATGCTTTTTAATTTTTTTAAGAGGCTGTCTATAAAAGTTTCTTTTGCAATCATTTTTATAAGATATCGTCTATATTGATTTTTTTATTTATTTCTTCTTTTATTGTTTGTTATCTTTAATCAAGTTTTTAGCTATTTTATCGCATTGTTCGTTATATAAATTATTAGAATGCCCTTTTACCCAGATGCAATTTATTTTTAACGTATTATATAGAATATATATTTCCTGCCATATTTGCTTATGTTTAATATCTTTTTTCCATTGTTTTTTTGCCCAATCATGCATCCAAAACATCATACCGTCTAATGCATATTTTGAATCTGAATAGAGATTTATAGCAATTTCTTTATTTTTAATGGATTTAAGGGCGTTTAAGACTGCGGATATTTCCATTTCCTGATTTGTAGTCCATTCTTTATATCCAGATATTATTTTTTCATTATCTTTGTATAATAATATAGCGGCGTAGGCTCCAGGACCGGGATTTTTGGAACAGGCTCCGTCTGTATAAATATTTATAATATCCATTTAATTTTTAAAGATTTAATATGCCGTAAGATGCCGATTAAACTTAATTATACATTTTTATCAGTTTAATTACAATGCAAACTACATCGCCCTTACGGGTGAGGCTTCTTTGTTCTTTGTCGGCGGCAACCCGCCAACTCCCCAAGCGTTTATTCCGGCAATTCCTGCCGGACTTAGTATATTTATTGACGCATTTATATCTCTGTCATGAATGAATGGTATGGCATACGGGACAAATCCATTTGCGGATGGATAAAGTCATATCTGTATAGATATATCCGCATGTCAAACATTTTTTTGATATATTGCGGGTTTCGGATACAGCGCTTTAATTCCCAGTACGGCCATATAATTATATACCTGCTTTTCGTTGGTTGCATGCCTTTTCTGGATTAGAGCCTGATAAATACGGCGGGGATATTCTTATGCAGATAGAAGAATAAAACATCGATATTGCATCGTATCAGTCGCAATCCCTTATAAATCAGGGAAATATTCTTACCAATGATAGACGGTAGAGAAGCTAAATTTTTGATTGCAGTCGCAATCCCTTATAAATCAGGGAAATATTCTTACAAAAAATTAAATTAGGAGGTTAAAAATGTTAGAGTTTGGTAGGTCGCAATCCCTTATAAATCAGGGAAATATTCTTACTTATATAAAACCCCTGAGCAAGAGGAAAGATATAAAAAAATGTCGCAATCCCTTATAAATCAGGGAAATATTCTTACTTTGTGAAATGGGCGAACGAAGGTTTATACCGATATGTCAAGTCGCAATCCCTTATAAATCAGGGAAATATTCTTACAAAAAATTAGTTTACTCATTGGATATTAAAGATTTTTTTCCGTCGCAATCCCTTATAAATCAGGGAAATATTCTTACGCTAGAATTAAATAGTGTGTGCGAAGATATTATAGTCGAGTCGCAATCCCTTATAAATCAGGGAAATATTCTTACAAAGCCGTTCAAACGGCTTCATCAGTACGGTAATACCGAGGTCGCAATCCCTTATAAATCAGGGAAATATTCTTACAGTAAAAGAAAAAATAACGCCGGAAACTGGGTATAGTTTTGTCGCAATCCCTTATAAATCAGGGAAATATTCTTACCAAATATAAAGGCGCACATCGATTTTATATTAAACGATTGTCGCAATCCCTTATAAATCAGGGAAATATTCTTACTTAATTTACAAATCCTCTAATGGAGGCATCTATTGGAGAAGGTCGCAATCCCTTATAAATCAGGGAAATATTCTTACTAATTAAAGGAGGCTAAAATGCTAATTAGAGAAAATTTAAAGTCGCAATCCCTTATAAATCAGGGAAATATTCTTACGATTTAAAAAATAATAATTAATTTTTTGTCCGCAAAAGTCGCAATCCCTTATAAATCAGGGAAATATTCTTACACAGAGCAACTGCGGTAAGTTTGAGAAGTGAGGTAATAAGTCGCAATCCCTTATAAATCAGGGAAATATTCTTACTTAAAATAATTTTAATTTAATTCTCCGGACGCGGAGAATAGGGTCGCAATCCCTTATAAATCAGGGAAATATTCTTACCAAGACAAAAAGGAAAAGTGTCAGAAGCGCAAATCAAAAAGTCGCAATCCCTTATAAATCAGGGAAATATTCTTACATATCCCTACGGGGATTGTTGAAAACGTCTGCCTTTAGGTCGCAATCCCTTATAAATCAGGGAAATATTCTTACCTGTGACAAGCTTCACTAGGTAACTCTCCTGGGGCCAAAAGTCGCAATCCCTTATAAATCAGGGAAATATTCTTACTTCTCAAACTCAAAAAAAACATGCTAACCTGCTTATAGCAAGTCGCAATCCCTTATAAATCAGGGAAATATTCTTACTGGGCAGCTTAACTGCCCATATGGACAGGCGCCATGTGAAGGTCGCAATCCCTTATAAATCAGGGAAATATTCTTACCCGCTCAACAGGCTAAACCAGCTTCCGCCCCTGCCCCCGGTCGCAATCCCTTATAAATCAGGGAAATATTCTTACATGGAAAACACAGAAAAAAAAGGCGGTATCCACTACATCCGTCGCAATCCCTTATAAATCAGGGAAATATTCTTACATTGCAAGAGCCAATATTAGATATATATTATCCGATATTGGTCGCAATCCCTTATAAATCAGGGAAATATTCTTACGCAATCATATGGTTGATTAACACGACAATAAGGAGGTGGTCGCAATCCCTTATAAATCAGGGAAATATTCTTACAATGTATTCAGTCTTAAAAAAGACTGACAGACTCGTTGTCGCAATCCCTTATAAATCAGGGAAATATTCTTACCCCGATAGAAAGAGGGGAGTACCGTCGCCTCGGAATGAGGTCGCAATCCCTTATAAATCAGGGAAATATTCTTACGGAGTAGAAAATGAAAGAAAAAGAATGCCCATATAATGTCGCAATCCCTTATAAATCAGGGAAATATTCTTACGTTTTTATAGAGATAACTTTTATAAAAACGGTAGCATCAAAGTCGCAATCCCTTATAAATCAGGGAAATATTCTTACTTAAAAAGATGCTAAAAGGTCAAATGAAAAAAATTATAGTCGCAATCCCTTATAAATCAGGGAAATATTCTTACCCTGAAAGTTTTTCCGGCTCGGACGAGGACGTGCCGTTTTAGTCGCAATCCCTTATAAATCAGGGAAATATTCTTACGGAGTAAAAATGTTAATTTTAATTTTTGCCTGCTGCTGCGGTCGCAATCCCTTATAAATCAGGGAAATATTCTTACAAAATGTTAGGCCTTATTATTATGGGTATATTGGGAATATGTCGCAATCCCTTATAAATCAGGGAAATATTCTTACGAGGTAATAAGCATCAAAGATGCTTATTATCCTCAACAAAAAGTCGCAATCCCTTATAAATCAGGGAAATATTCTTACGGAGATTGAAAATGAAGAAGAAAAAAAATATCTTTTAAAGTCGCAATCCCTTATAAATCAGGGAAATATTCTTACGAAAATGGAAGAAGTTTATTGTGAATACTTCTCTGACGAAGTCGCAATCCCTTATAAATCAGGGAAATATTCTTACTTTTCCATGTGATTTTACCGTCTAGAATGTTTAAGTCATTGTCGCAATCCCTTATAAATCAGGGAAATATTCTTACCCAAAAAATTAGTAGTGGTCAGAAAATTTCTCCCAAAGATTTGTCGCAATCCCTTATAAATCAGGGAAATATTCTTACTTAGTTTGGGAGAAAACTAGCATCGTGCAGACCGATGCTAGTGTCGCAATCCCTTATAAATCAGGGAAATATTCTTACCTTCGGAGAGGTGGAAAACCTTCCCGTTCCTGATTGCCGGTCGCAATCCCTTATAAATCAGGGAAATATTCTTACGTCCTGCAATTCTGGATTCCAAAATTGCAAGACCGTTTGTCGCAATCCCTTATAAATCAGGGAAATATTCTTACCAAGTATGATATACCCGCAGTTGCTCAGTTACAGGGCAAGTCGCAATCCCTTATAAATCAGGGAAATATTCTTACCCGACTAAGTCGGATATTGCCTCATCTTTTGCAATAGTGTCGCAATCCCTTATAAATCAGGGAAATATTCTTACGAGGAGGCTGAGGCTTTCAGCCTCCTCAGAGAAAACAAAGGTCGCAATCCCTTATAAATCAGGGAAATATTCTTACGTAAAAGAACTTGAAAAAGAAGGCTACATGCCTTCTTGGGTCGCAATCCCTTATAAATCAGGGAAATATTCTTACAATTTTTAAAAAAAGGAGGCTTTTAAATGGATAATATAAAAGTCGCAATCCCTTATAAATCAGGGAAATATTCTTACCCTACCCTTTATAACTTGTTGAAATAATTAATTTATTTGAACCGTTTTTCGTAATGTACGAGTTATCCACAGGTTATCAACAGTTTTTATATTTCAAACAACGGTATTTTTTAACTTCAAGGTTAGTATATATAATCGTTTCCGTAATGTCAATGGTTTTTGTTACAAAAACAGATAACGGAAAGTGTTGATGATGCTATATCTTTTGTAACATGTTGAAATTATTAATATTATTTTTATTTTATTTTTTTTCGAAAACTCCATACCCTACATTAGTCTTAGCTCCTATACCGATGTCTAAAATAATATTTTCAAATAATTTCATCTTATCTTCAGATTTAAAAATATAATCTTCTGATCCTATTCTTATTGTAGTATCACTTAATTTAAAGAAAAATTTGAATTCAACACATGATTTGATTTTTAAAAATTTCAATGGAATTGGATTTTTTAAGGGATCTTTGTGAGGCGTAATGAAATCTTCAGCAAATAATATATTTTCATTTCCATTTTCTGTTTTTGTGTTTTTAATAAAACAAGGTATTGCATCAAAGAAAATATCCCTTTTATAAGGATTCTTATATATATTTTCATTAGTTTCTTTACAGTCGCCTTTATTGATTAATTCTTCGTTTTCAAATATGTTTGATTCTAGTTGTTTTATAAATTTAACGTTAATATCAATTTCTTTATCTTTAATTATCTGTTTTAGCTGTGATGCTATATAATCGCTGTGAGAAAAAGCGCTTCTTAATACGCCTTTTACTGAAGAGCCTGGTATAATCGGAAGACCTGTTGAGTAATCAAAGAAAAAACCTAATTTAAACTCTCCTTCGTTACCGGTTTCGTGTATATAGCCGCTGCCGATTAACAAACCAGGATAAGTTGTTTGAAGCGTAAAATACTTAATAGTATATTTACTTAGATTTTGCAGTTCTTTTGTAAAAGATGCCGTCTTAGGATTGAATTTTAATTCTAAAAATTTTTCAGATTTTTCCAATAAACACTTATCTAATTTTTTAGAATTGTCGATAAAAATACTTTCCCCATTATCGTTTAAGTAAAAATCTTTATAAAAAAAATATCCAAAATTACTTTGACTTTTGCATTGTTTTTTTTTATCTATATCTTTCGAAAATTCTTCATTTTGTATAGGGTCTTTATCCTGCAAGCATTTTCTTAAATCTTGCAAGCTATTACCTATCTTTTTTTCTAGTTTTGATTTTTTTTCACTCATTTTTTTTGTATATTATAAAAATATTATTTTATTATTCAAATTTAAAAGTTCTCATAGATAACTTAAGAGCTGTATAAGCATCTAAAACATCATTGACTAAATCAGCATATTCAGCTTTATTTTTTATTTTATCCATCGTTAATTCTTTTAAGGAATTAGGCGTCATTTTATATTTACCTGTTTTTTTTAAAATACCTGAAAGAATATTTAATATTTCTTTTTTTCCGTTTTTTTCTGTACTTTTTGAATTTTCATAAAACATAATAGTAGGTAAAAGCCCTGATTGAATAACTGATGGACCGAAAGAAGATATATATCCTTTATATTCTTTAGGAACTTTAGGGACAGCGTTTGAACTATCTTTAAAAAGTTCGTTTTCTTTCAACTCTTGCATTGCAAATAAAACCAAAATGTCAAGTTTCATTTTAATACCTCATATTTATTTTCTACAATAACTTGTTTATTTTACAGTATCCATTACCGATAGTTGCATTAGCGCCTATCTGGACTATATTGTTTTCTAAAAGATTGTTAAACTCATCAAAAAATCCATTTTTTTCATCTTTTATTGGTACCCCTATGTAAAAATAGAACATAGAAAATCTAGGCACTATTTCTTCATACCATAAATTTTCGCTCTGTCCATTATCTAAATGATTTCTTGCTATAACGGGAAGATTTTTTGTATAGTTTTTAAATATTTCATGATTTATAAAAGCGATATTTTTGTTATAACAAATAGCATAGCCGTCGTCGTTTCCAGATACTAAAAGATTGCTTAATCCTTCAACCGACTTTTCATTTTTCACCCTAATTGCTTTATAATCTTCTATTCTTACATTTTCGTCTGAAGATATATCTAAATTACCCGGTATAGAAAAAAAGGCGTCAAAGTCGTTTTCTTTTTTTTCCATGAAAATACTTAAAACCGACTTTAAATTAGTTAAAATATCTTTACATCTTTCTTTATCAAGGATAAAATTTGTTAAAGAGTTTTCTAAATTACCTATAATTTGTTCGGATAAGCATAAAAAATAAGGTATTTTGTTGCTTCTTAAGGGTAAAGACAGTAGATTTGCCTGAAAAAAGCGATAAGCGCCGTTATTATCGTTAGAACCAAAAATGTATTTAGATTTTTTGTCTTTATGTGATTCGTCTTCATTTAAATTTGATATATAAAATTCCCTTAAAGCTCCCTTTAAACTAGAAGAAAATATAGCAGGGTAACCTGTTATATAGTCTTTTTGAACAAGATTATCTACTACCCCGAAATTGGCTTCCCCGCTACCTACATGAAGATTGGTAAGGGCGGTTATTTTGTATAAATGATAAT
>JAKAQK010000038.1 GCA_021822625.1 bacterium
CATTACCTTTGTTCGTGTAGCTTCCGGCGAGGCTGCCAGCCATAACTGAAGCAAAATTATCACCTAATCTATTTCTTAAGTCTTCGTATATTTCAATAGCTTTATCGTATTCGTCTATAGCTAATTGTTTTTCTCCTAAATTTAATAATGCGTTACCTTTGTTCATATGGCTTAAAACAAGGTTATAAGCCATATAGGGAGTAAAATTATCACCTAATCTATTTCTTAAGTCTTCGTATATTTCAATAGCTTTATCGTATTCTTTTATAGATAATTGGTTTTCTCCTAAAGCAGATAATGCATTACCTTTGTTCATGTAACTTCCGGCGAGGCTGCCAGCCATATAGGGAGTAAAATTATCACCTAATCTATTTCTTAAGTCTTCGTATATTTCAATAGCTTTATCGTATTCATCTATAGCTAATTGTTTTTCTCCTATAGCAGACAAATAATTACCTTTTTCAAAATAGCAATTAATGTAGAAATTGAATAAACTTTCATTTTTAAAATAAATATCTATTAATTTTTCATTATTACTATTGATACAGTTTAAAATATATTCAACTACCCCAAGATTCGAAAGGCCTTCTTTATAAAAAGACTTTTTAAATGCTTTATTAACCCGTTTCATAAGTTCATCAACAAGATTCATTAAATTATCTGTGTAACTTTCGTCTTTTAATTTTTTAGAAACAGATTCGGATATATAGCCTTCATGTCCGTCCAAATGGGTTGCTGTCCAGTTAATATCCTCGTCTAAGTTTTCATAGTCTGTTTTTTCTTCTAATAGTTCCTTTACTAAACGGTCGTGAAGTGACTTTATGTCTTCACCATACTTACCGTTCATAATTTCATTTAGCCCTTTAATTCCTAATCTGTAGGAAGAGTCTTTACCTCCATGCCATGTGCCTAAAAGCGGTTTTAGCATATATAGCGAAATAGCTAAACGGGGGGTAACGTAAGGTTGTCCTTCAATGGCCAAAGAAAGCGTTCTTAGAGGAATGCCCTGCCATTCGCTTTGGGCTAAAACGGAAAGATTTAAATTATGCTTAATAAAGGTTTCTTCTTGAACGGAAAGATAAATCAAAATTCTTTTTAAAATATCTCCTTGAGGGGTATTACCGTATAGATTTAAAAGAGATTTTATATAATTTGGGATTAATTTATCAGGGTCTCTGAGTTTATTAAGGTCATCCGGGGAGATTTCACCGCTTGATAATCTTTCTACTAGAAAACTAAAATATAAAAATATTCCGCCGCTTTTTTCTAACAATAAATTTAATTCGTCATCGTTTAAATTGTTAATTTTATTTATGGCGTAAGTTTTCATAAGTTCTATGTAATCTTTATCTTCAAGTCCTACTTTTTTTATTTCGGATATGCTTTCTAAGCCTTTTATCTTTTGCTTCAACCAATCAGGCAGTTCTTCATTAGGCCTTGAGGTCAAAAGAATGGATATGTTTTCTGGCAGTTTATCTAAGATATCTTTTGAGGTAGGTATGTAGTCTGCTATGCTTGGTTTTTCTTCGGCAAGTTCGTCAAGTCCGTCAATGACTAAAAGCAAAGGCTTTTTCCCAAGCGCTTGAAATTCTTTCAAGAATGTAACTAAAGAATCTGGACTTGGATTACTATCATCAAGTTTGGGCAGAGGTTTGTTTTGAGGCACCAAACCATATTCGTCCTTGATCTTAAATAATAATCCGTCTGTAAATTGAGCCAAGTGATAATTATATTCTCTTTTTATATAAAATACGGCAACGGCAAAATTTTCAAAAAGGTTTTCTTTGTCTAAACTATAGCTATGGTCTATGCCCTGAATAAAGGTTGTTTTACCAATATGAGCAGGAGCCTGAAGCCACAGAAGCTTTTTTTTATGATTAACAGAGTTTTTAAGCCAGTGGCGTAAAAATTCTGGAGAGATATAATTTTTCTGCAATAATAAATCTTTTAACAAATTATCTAAATCTTGAGATAAAGCGTCCTGTTTAAAATCGTTTTCTTCGCATGAGACATCTTTTTCTTTAATAGCAGAATATTCTTTTATTAAACTATCATCGCTAACCCTAAAGTTGTGTCCTAATTCATACTCCATAAGTTTAAATTGCGGCAGGTCTTTTTTACGTCTAACGGAATCATAGATAAATACGTTTAAATTTGGATTAGAACACGTCTTACAGCATCGACCGCTAAAGTAAGGATCTAAAGACAGTTTATCGTTACTGCTTTTACGGACTAAAGATATGGGAGCTAATACGGCTTTATTATCATTACAGTTTAACTTTGGATTAACGCTTTCATAACCCATTATACTTTTTTTGCCGTCTGTCAATAGAACTTCTAATAATATATCGTCCCAAAAATCTGCATATTGTTTTAATGCTATGTTAATGCTTTCTTTTTCGTCTCCCAGATACTTTTTAAGTTCATCCAATATCTTTTGGACATCGTTTCCTCTAACGCCGTGACCGATAGTTTCGTTTCTCCAGTTAACTACATTATTAACTATTTTGTGCAGATCAGTTTGTTTATTTTTGTCGTTCCGCCAAAAGCTTCTTAATTCTTTAAACTTTAGATTTTCCGAATGTTCATATTCAAACTTTGCGCATTTGTCTGCAAAACTAAGCCATGAACCCATAGTCATAGGTTTATCGAATAAATCTTTCAGAACTGTATTTTTTTCTTCATTGTTTGAGTTCTCGATAATGTCTTTTGCCATGCAAAGACCGGTAAAACGAATTAGCAGCTCTACAAAATCTTTAAAGACTAAAGCCGCAGCATCTATCTTATTATCTCTTAATAATTCGTTTAATAAGTGATAGGTATAAGCTAAAGGTCCCGGCCATTTTTCAAAAATTTCTTTTACCCAGACCTTACTTCCTGCTAAATGTTTAGCTTCATCAGCATAATTTAATGCCCGATTCTCCAATGGATCTGAAGGAGATTCTCCTTTAAAACGGGTTTCGCAGTCTAAACATTCCCATTCATGGGCTTTATTTTTCCATTCTATGTTAGTTGAATTACACTTAGGACATTTAATTTCCATTGTAATAATCCTCCAAAATTATTTTTTTATTTTGGCGTCAAAGTACCAGGCTAAAACTAATCCTAAAACTCCGCCTATTATACTTCCGATAAAAATTATTATATCCCAGTTGTGGGAGAGCTGTATCAAAGACTTAACTGCATTTAAGTTGTGATATTTAATATCAACGAAGATGCTTTTTAAGGTAGGCTTTTTAAAAAAGATTCCGTTTTTAGCTATAATGTCTAATATTTCTTTTGTAAGTATCATGCCGCCTATAGCGCCTGAAATTGGGGCAATCCATCTAATTCTTCTTTCGCTTATGATCTGGGTATTTTTTGAAGTTATATCTTCTAATGTGTTAAGGCGTTCGTTTATCTTAAGTTTTTTTTGCAATAAATTATAAAAGTCGTTGTGCATGCTTATCTGGCTTATCAATATGTTGTGGAAAAATCTTTTAAATTCTATTATGGATTCTAAAAGATTGGAAAAGTATTTTTTTTCTTCCTTGCTGTCTTTGCCAAATTGTCTGGTAGGAATTATCTGCGTTTTATTTAACAGCCATAAATGAGAATGGAGAGCAGCTATGTATATGGGTATATAGGTGTTATTTGCCTGATTGTTTATGAAGTTTTTTACGACTTCGGGAGTGTCGTTATTTATATAAACGGTAGTAGCGCCTCCCTCTAAGCTGGGCATGTGCATAATGTAGGGAAACGGAAGGAAATAGTTTTTGTTAATGATTTCTATGTTTGGAGCATAATCGGAAGTCCAGCGGCGGCTTAATCTTGCCGAAATTAATAATTTATCGTCTAAGGTTTTATCATCTTGTATATTAGCCAGGGTATAAATTATAGTCCTATGGGAATCAAGTTCATATCTGTTTATTCCTATATCAGGTATTAGACATTTTGAGAGATCTTTAATGAAGTCTTTATCTGCCGTTAAAATGGCAGAATCTGTTTTAATATTATCGTTATTTTTAGAAATTTTTGGTATATTTTCGTTGTTATGTGATAAAAAGTAGTTGCCTTCTAGTATAGTGTTTATAAAAATATCGCCGTCTTCTATTTTTAAATCTTCTGCATTATATTTATTTTTTGTATGATTATTATCTTCTATTTCTTTTTTGGCTTCATTTGTAGCTTTTAAATCTTTAGCCTCTTTGGTATTTGGATCATACTTTTTATAAGAACAATAGTGCCAAGAAATATCAAGTATCGCAACTCCTGTACGAAATAGATAGAGATTTGCATTATTTATCTGAAAATAAATTGAATCTATTCCGCTTCTTTGTTTGGCTCCCGAATTAGGATTAATAAAAAACAGTCTGGGTTTGCCGCCTTTTAGTTGCGAAAGAAGCGTTTTATCGGCAAGTTCAAAACTTAAACATATGGTTGGTTTACTGGATACTCCTAGTATTTGTCTTATGTTGGAATAAAAATCCTGCCATTCTCCCGGTTGTGATTTTTTCCATAAAGAGGGGTTTTCTTTTAATTCAATGTCTGGATAATATTTTTTTAAGAAATCATCTGTTATTTTTTTATTTAATATAGTGTCTGATATCTGATGGACTTTACTGTCTTTATCGAATATTTTTTGGTCTATTTCGTAAAATATGGGGAAAAATGCATGTATTATGTTGTTGGTAATTTTTTTAGTCATAAAAAAATATTTAGTAGTTTTGATTATAAAATATTTTAAAAGTTATTATATAGTTTTATATTTTTGCTATAATTTTTGGCAATATTATCTAAAATATTATACTATATATTATGCAATTTTTTTTATATAAAAAATTATATCATAAAAACTGTTAAAAAAAATAAAATTCTAAATGGCGTTTTTATATTGTTGTTAATCAAATCTATGTTAATCAAATCTATTGACAAACAATATTGAAATAATATATAAAGAAAAAAGGTTACATAATTTATTCTATTTAATTCAAATTTAATTTAATACTAATTTAAAAGGAAGACATTAATTGAAATGAAAAAATTATTATTAGCTGTTATCGCAGTATTTGTAATAGGTTTATCGGTTATATTTTCGGGGTGTGCTAAACAACCCAGTGGCCCTATGGGCTTTCTAAGCGCTAAGGTTTACAATTGGAAACGTATGAAGCAAACTAACCATCATGAGTATATTAAGTACGCGAAAATATGTACTAATAAAGTTATGGGTAATTTCGATAAGTTTGATCTTTATGCTAGAGCTCATTATACTCGTTTACAAAGATATAATATTTTTACAAATTGTAAAATGATAGTTATTAAAAGACCTGCTCCTGCTCCAGCAAAAAGGCCAACAAAATTATCGCATGCGTCATCATCTAATGGTAATGGGCAAGCTCAAGCTCCTAGTTCCAAAGGTGATCTGTGGTAATATAGTTATTTCAACTGCTTTTTATCCTTGTTAAGATAAAAAGCAGTTGTTTTATAAAAAAATCTGCTTTACATGCTTTTGTTTTCATGTATAAATAAAAATATTACGATGGAATTTTTCGTTGTCCATTTTTCATTTAGACGCATCATGGTTATATATTATAAGTTACGAGCCGTACGGCGGTGGAGAAACTGCCTGATAATTGCCTGATGAATCAAGCTTGCCTGATTTTTTTATGTCTTATTGCCTTATATATATGTTTTCTTATTATGAAAAATAGTTTCTTAACATTAAATAAAAAAATGATAAAATATTGCTTTTTATAATTTTTTATTTTATTGACAAATACAAACCTAAAATATTAAAATTAAATTAATCCAAACATTTGTACTGCAAGTCCGTCTCGCCGGATTAACTCAAATAGCGGTGGGAGCGTGGGAGTGAGTCTAAAAAGGCTTACTCTTGTATTTTCTTATCTTAAAATACAAATGTTAGCTTTATCGACGGCGGCGGCCATATCGGCATTACTATATTTCAAATAAATTAAGGTATTCGATATATTGCTATGTCCTAAAAAGTTTTTTAAAAGCATTATATTCATGCCGCTATCTAATAAATGAACGGCTCTTGTATGCCTTAAAGCGTGCGGGTGGGCTTTATCTAAATAGGCTTTGCCGAGAACCTTTTCAGTATTATACTTTAATATATAACTTATACTTTTACGGGCTATTGCCGGACAGTCTGAAGTCTTTGATAGAATATAATCGTTATCGTTAAGCTTATTATTCAAACGATGACTTAATATTAAGGCCATAAGCTTATCGGATATTTTAAGATACCTGTATATCTTATTTGCTTTACGCTGTTTTAAGGTTAATACTTTTATCCGGCCGGAGCTTTCGACGTCCGAAAACTTAAGTTCTCTGACTTCCTCGATACGAGCGCCGGTTTCATACATTAGAAGAACCGCTAATTTATGAAATTCGTTCTTAATGCCGTCTAATAGGACTTTTAACTGCTCTACGCTATAAAAGACTATATTATCGTTATCGTAATAGTTATTCTTGCCTTTAAGCTCCGTTTCAATTAACTTTGTTTTACCGTTCGATTTTGTAATTTCACTGTAAACGACGACTTCATTATTATCCATAATTTTTTATTTTACCGCTGTTATCCTGCTTTTTCAGTCGGAAGTTCCAAAATTTAAAATTAAACTTCATTATCACGCATTAAATATAACTATATCCGTTAATAATATTATAGGATATTTTTAATTAAAAAACAAGTTTAAAGAGCATATTTTTTATTAAATTTTTATTATAAAAGACGGCTTTCTATCCTAAAATAATCTGTATTCGGATATAGAAATAAAGATCTTTAATGTGCCTTAATACTTAAGATAAAAAATAGATACTGTCAACTACTTTGTGTAAATTTGATAAAACGGCAACGATGGATGCACCGTCCCTACTGGAGTTGAAGCCCACGACAACTCCATTTTATATGATATAAACGATAAAAGATTATAAGAGGATGTTTCTCCCGCTAAAATCTCCATCGGTTTCGTCCTTCTTTTAAATTCTTTATTAAGCCTTTCTATTACGTTTGTGGTTCTTAAGGAAATCCATTCTTCTTCCGGAAATTTAAAGAAAGACAAACAGGATTCTATCGAGTTAGAAAGAGATTTAAAGGCTGACGGAAATTCCTTCTCGTATTTATCTTTAAATTCTTTATAAAAGGCTTTGCTTTATCTTTAGAAGAAGCATAAAAAATTGACCTTAAATCGTCGGCAATTTCTTTTTTATGTTTCTGCGGAACTTTGGATATTACGTTTCTAGCCACGTGAACCTGGCATCTTTGAACAGAGGCATTCGGAAATTCTTCTTTAAATACCTTCTCGAGACCGGACAACCCGTCCATTATTCCGAGTTTAATATTCTGATAGTTAAGCCCTCTTTTCTTAAGGTCTTTAAATACCTGCCTCCAGGTGGCGGCGGATTCCTTGTCGCCCTGCTGGATTAAAATGACCTTTTTATAGCCGTTTAAATCAACGCCTATTATTACGAGATACGGAACCTTTTCTATGGAATCAGTTACCCTCATGGAAAAATTAACGCCGTCTATATAAAGATATTTTATATTTTCAGGGGATAAATCTCTCGTTCTCCATTTTTCTATCGCCAGAGAAAATTCTTTGGAATTCTGGCTTATTTCGGAAGGCGAAACTTTCCTCCCTATTAATCTTTTGCTTAACATGGATAATGCCCTTGTGCTGATTCCGGATAAAAACATGGCGTGAAGGTCGTTCGATAATCTTTCGTCGAATCTTTTCGCCTTAGGCAGCACTCTTGTGTGGAATTCGTTGTTTCTGTCGCGGGGAACTTTAGTTTCGACCTCGCCTATATTTTTTATGAAAAACTTGCGGTTATATGAACCGTTGCGGTAATTCTTAGGCTTCCCGCCTTCCGAATCGACGGAATCGTCCGTCCTTTGATAAGGCTTTCTGCCCAAATGGCCGGTAAGTTCCATATCCATAAGTCTGGACAGATAATTACCCACCTGTTTTTGAATGCTTAATTCCATCATCTCGAATAGTTTTGCCGGTTCTTCTTTAATTAATGAAAATAGTTCTTTAATTTCCGATACAGCAATGGTAAAATTCATTTGGATGTACCTCCTTAAAATAATTAATTTAAATTGAAAGTTTCAATTAATATTTTATACGAGGTGCATCTATTTTGCCATAATGAATTTACACAATTAATTATACACTACCAAAAAAAAGTATAAATAGTTTAAAATTTTATTAATTGAATATTTAAAAATTTAAACGTCTGGTAAGTATTTAAGTTATCTTTAAATAAACATTTTTTAAAAAGGGGTTAAGATGACTAAAGAGGAGGAAAGAGCGGAACTCCACAGAACTATCTGGCAGATGGCAAACGACTTAAGAGGTAGCGTGGATGGTTGGGATTTTAAGCAGTATGTACTTGGAATGCTTTTTTATAGGTTTATAAGCGAAAATCTTACAAATTATATTAATAAAGAAGAGCGCAAAACTGGAGCTAAAGATTTTGACTATGCCAAGTTAAGCGACGAAGAAGCTGAATTCGGTAGAGTGGACACTGTTAAAGAAAAAGGCTTTTTTATCCTGCCCAGTGAACTTTTTGAAAATGTAGCAAAAAATGCCCGTAATAATCCCAATATAAATGAAACTTTAGAAAGTATTTTTAAAAATATTGAAAATTCTGCTAAAGGAACTGAAAGCGAAGATAAACTGGAAGGACTATTCGACGATTTAGACGTTAATTCTAATAAGCTTGGTAACACTGTAGAAAAAAGAAATAAGAAATTAATTCAGCTATTGGAAACTATACACGGACTTAATCTGGGAAATTATAGTGAGCATACCATAGACGCTTTTGGTGATGCTTATGAATTTTTAATGACAATGTATGCAAGCAATGCAGGTAAATCAGGAGGAGAGTTTTTTACTCCTCAAGAAGTAAGCGAAATTTTAGCTGAAATTACTATCGTCGGAAGAAAGGAAGTAAATAAAGTTTATGATCCTGCATGTGGTTCCGGTTCATTGCTTTTAAAATTTGCCAAAATCTTAGGCAAAGAAAATGTGAGACAGGGATTTTTTGGACAGGAGATAAATCTAACTACCTATAACCTATGTCGCATTAATATGTTTCTGCATGACATAAATTACGAAAAATTCGACATCGCTCACGGCGATACTCTCATAGACCCAAAACACTGGGACGACGAACCATTTGACGCTATAGTTTCAAATCCTCCTTATTCCATAAAATGGGAAGGAGACTCAAACCCGATATTAATAAACGACCCTCGTTTTTCTCCTGCTGGAGTATTAGCGCCAAAAAGTAAGGCCGATTTAGCTTTTACAATGCATATGCTTTCATGGCTTTCCACAAGCGGTACCGCTGCAATAGTACAGTTTCCAGGCGTTCTTTACCGTAGCGGAGCAGAACAGAAAATCAGAAAATATTTAATAGATAATAATTATTTAGATGCCGTCATTCAGTTGCCGCCAGATTTATTCTTTGGAACAACTATAGCCACCTGTATAATCGTTCTTAAAAAAAGTAAGAAATCCAATGACATACTGTTTATTAATGCATCGGATGAATTTGTTCATATCGGAAATAAAAATAAATTGAGCGAAGAAAACATAAAAAAAATTGTAGAAACTTATAAAAACCATAATAATGTTGAACATTTTGCCAAGCTTGTAAATATAGAAACAATAGCTCAGCACGATTATAATATAGCTGTTTCAAGTTATGTAGAACAAAAAAACACAAAAGAAGCAATAAATATTTTAGAACTCAATAAAGAAATATCACGTATAGTTGAAAGACAGAACGAATTAAGAACCGATATAGATAAAATTATTGCGGAAATAGAAGGTATACAGCAATGAGCAGAATTGAAGAATTGATTGATAAACTTTGTCCCGACGGAGTGGAGTATAAAGAGTTGGGAAAAATTTGGGATAGGGCGCCAAAATCTAAATTAGGTGTAAATAAAATAAACACATTAGGAAATGGTAATATTGTTTGTTTTACATCAGGCAATAAAAGCTATATGGTTGATAATTATTTAGTTGATGGAGAATATATTTTTGTTAATGACGGTGGAACTGCTGATTTTAAATATAATAAAGGAAAATCTTGTTATACTGACCACGTATTTGCTTTTACTATTAAAACAATAGATATAAAAGTTAAATTTATCTATTATCTTCTTTTAAGTAAACAGGTTTTTGTTAATGAATTAATGTTTCAAGGTTCTGGTTTAAAAAATTTACAAAAAAATGCTTTTGCTAATTTTTCACTGCCTATCCCGCCAATTGCAATTCAGGAAGAAATAGTCAGAATACTCGATAAGTTTACAGAATTAGAGGCAGAATTAGAGGCAGAATTAGAGGCAAGAAAAAAGCAATATGAATACTATCGCAACCAGTTGCTAACCCCTATAGAAATTAACGGTAAGTGGTATTTGAATGGAAAAGAAGTGGAATGGAAAGAACTGGGAGAAATTGCATTTTATCCAAAAAACAGAATATCTGCACTTCTTGTTGATGAAGATAGTTATATTGGAGTTGATAACCTTCTACAAGATAGAAAAGGAAAGATTATTTCAAATTATGTTCCTACTAAAGGTAATTTAATTGAGTACATAAAAAATGATATATTAATTGGAAATATAAGGCCTTATTTAAAAAAAATTTGGATTTCAAATAATGTTGGCGGAACAAATGGGGATGTACTTGTCATAAGAATCAAAGACGATTATTCAAAAATTTATAGTCCAAAGTTTATGTATTTTCTATTGGCTTCTGACTCTTTTTTTGCTTATGACATGCAATTTGTCAAAGGAGCTAAAATGCCAAGAGGAGATAAAAATGCTATTTTAAAATTTAAAATCCCAGTCCCACCACTATCCGAGCAAAATCGCATAGTTTCCATACTCGATAAATTCGATGCACTTGCTAACGACATTTCTATCGGTCTTCCTGCTGAGATTAATGCGCGCAAAAAACAGTATGAATATTACAGAGAAAAACTTTTAACTTTTAAAGAAAAAGTCAAGAATAACTAAATCGGCTATGTTATGTTTGTGTTTAGAAATATGGCTAAAAAAATAGAAAAAAAATAATAAAGTAATAAAATAAAATAGCTTTATAAGCAAAGAAAAGAAGAAAGTAAAAAAAATATTAAAACAAGACAATATCAAAAATTAAATAATAAAATTAATAGAGCAGTAAAATAAGAAAGTATATATAAATGGCTATAAATAACGACAAATCAACCTATAATATAGTAGTTCGCAATAATGAAAGCACTATAGTCGCTGACTATGTTCCTGTTTACGGAAAAGAAAACAACTATCAGACCGAAGCAGAATTAGAACATGCTTTTATAGAAGAACTTAAAAAACAGGCATATGAATATCTTCCCATCACAAAAGAAGAGGATTTAGTAGCAAATCTTCGTATTCAAATTGAAAAACTAAACAATTATAAATTTAGCGATAATGAATGGGAGTATTTTTTTAAAACAGAAATAGCTAATAGGAATCAAAATATTGAAGATAAAATATTTACTGTGCAGGAAGATTACATAAAAAACCTTAAATGCGATGACGGTACAACTAAAAATATTTATTTAATTAAGAAGGATAATATTCATAGCAATAGCATGCAGGTTATAAACCAGTATATAAACGATGCAGGTAAAAGAACTAATAGATATGATGTAACTATTCTTATAAACGGTCTGCCCCTTGTACATGTTGAATTAAAAAAAAGAGGTGTGGCAATACAAGAAGCGTTTAATCAGATTAACCGCTATCAAAGAGAAAGTTTCTTCACTTCAAGCGGTTTATTTGAATATGTCCAGATATTTGTTATTTCAAACGGTACTCATACTAAATATTACAGCAACACTACAAGGTTAGAACATATAAAAGATATAGAAGGTGCTGGAAAAAAAAATAGACGGTTAAGCAGTAGCTTTGAATTTACTAACTGGTGGGCTGATTATAAAAATTTTCCGATAGCAGATTTAATGGATTTTTGCAAAACTTTTTTTGCCAAGCATACAATTTTAAATATTATTACCAAATACTGCGTATTTACTACAAACAAAGAACTACTAGTTATGCGTCCTTATCAGATAGCCGCCACAGAAAAGATATTAAATAAAATTGAGATTAGTACTAATTATAAACAGTTAGGAACTATAAAAGCAGGGGGCTACATATGGCATACTACCGGTTCTGGCAAAACTCTGACAAGTTTTAAAACGGCACAATTGGTCAGCAGGCTTCCTTATATAGATAAAGTCTTATTTGTAGTTGACAGAAGAGATTTAGACTATCAAACGATGAAAGAGTACGATAGGTATCAAAAAGGAGCGGCAAACAGCAATAAAAGCACAGCTGTTTTAAAAAAACAGCTTGAAGATCCTAATGCCCGCATAATCATTACTACTATTCAAAAGCTTGGCAAATTTATCGGAATAAATAAAAATCATACTGTTTTTAACGATCATATCGTTATTATTTTCGATGAATGTCACCGCTCTCAATTTGGAGAGATGCATTCAAAAATTAAAAACTCATTTAAAAATCATCATTTATTTGGTTTTACTGGGACTCCTATTTTTGCGATAAATGCGGCCTCTTCTGGAAAAAAACATTTAAAAACGACAGAACAAGTTTTTGGCGATAAATTGCATGCCTATACTATCGTAGATGCTATTCAAGATAAAAATGTTTTGCCTTTTAAAGTTCAATATCATTCTACTATGCGTGAAGCTGAAAATATTAAAGATAAAGAGGTTGTGGATATAGATAAAGAAAGAGCGCTTTTAGCTAATGAACGAATAGAAATGATAGTGAAATACATTATTGAACATTTTGACCAAAAAACTATGCGTAATAGTTATTATAAATTAAACGATAGAAGGCTTGCAGGATTTAATTCTATTTTTGCCGTCGCATCAATTGATATGGCTAAAAAATATTATGTTGAATTTAAAAAACAAATTGAAGAACTGCCTAAGGATAAGCGACTTAAAGTCGCCATTATTTACAGCTATGGTGCAAATGAAGAATTAGACGACTGGATAATAGATGAAAATCCCGAAGATACGAACGGGCTTGATAAGAGTTCAAAAGATTTTTTAGAAAAAGCTATAGAAGATTATAATTCTATGTTCGGCACTTCATTCGATACATCATCAAATAAGTTCCAAAGCTACTATAAAGATGTAAGCGAAAAGGTTAAAAACAAAGAGATTGATATTTTAATAGTGGTAAATATGTTTTTAACGGGGTTTGACGCTCCAACATTGAATACTTTATGGGTTGATAAAAACTTAAGGCTGCATGGACTTCTTCAGGCATATTCAAGAACAAACAGAATATTGAACAGCATAAAAACTTTTGGCAATATCGTTTGTTTTAGGAACCTTGAAGAAGAAACAAATAGATCTATTGCTTTGTTTGGAGACAAAGAAGCAAAAGGTATAGTTTTATTAAAAACCTATGACGAGTATTATTATGGCTATTTGGAGAAAGAAAAGCAGGTAAAAGGATATAAAACTCAAATTGACGAGCTTCTAGAAAAGTTTCCCATTATATTACCTATAATCGGCGAGCAAAATAAAAAAGATTTTATAAAACTCTATGGAAACATATTGCGCTTAAAAAATATTCTATCTGTATTTGACGAGTTTAAAGGCAATGAAATATTATCTGAGCGTGAGTTTCAGGATTATCACGGTGTTTATATAGACCTTTATAATGAATTCAGGGGAAATAAAGATGTCGAAAAAGAAAACATAAACGACGATATAGTTTTTGAAATGGAACTTATTAAACAGGTAGAAATTAATATAGATTATATTTTGAACCTGATTAAGGAATATCATAAAGACCATATAAAAAATAAAGAAATTATTACGGATATCAATAAAGCCGTAAATTCAAGCATGGTGCTTCGTAATAAAAAAGACCTAATTGATAGGTTTATAGCATCTCTTAATAAAAACGCATTAGTCGATGAGGAGTGGCGTGAATTTATAGAAAAAAACAAAAAAGAAGAGCTTGAAAAAATTATAACAGAGGAAAATCTTAACAGTGAAGAAACTTATAAGTTTATAGAAAATGCCTTTAAAGATGGGAGCATTCCGACGACTGGAACAGCTATAACTAAAATTCTGCCTCCTATATCTCGTTTTTCAAAAACTGGAGAAAGAACTAAAAAACGTGAAAATATACTTGATAAATTAAAAGTATTTTTTGAAAGGTTCTACGATATATCGGGCAGTAATTTATAAATTTTAACTCAATTTGCAATTAATACAAGGTATTAAAAACTTAGTATGTGTTCTAAATTAATAAAACAAAAATTGTACTAATTCTAAATATATAAGATTGCCAGCTTTTTACATAAATTATGCAATATAAATACAAAAGAGGTTTTATGAATACTTTCGATTTTATAAAAAAGAAGCAATGCATATGGGCGAAAAAAAGGAAAATTCCTTTGGTAAACAGTAAAGGAAACAAAGGAGAACCTAATTGCACACAAGAATATAATTACACACAAGATATAAAAGAAAATCTATACATCCCTTTATCTAAAGAATCTAAAGAAGATTTTATAAAAGGAAATGGAAATGAACTTAAAGGAAAGATGAGAGCTTTGCATTCATCAAGCGCTCTCATAGTTAATGTGTTTGAATTTTTAAAAGTTTCAAAACAGTTTGATATTTTGGCTAAATCTTTAGAAATTCCTTCAATTGCTATAGAAAGTTTATCTTACGAAGAAAAATTTAAAATATTTTCAAATAGATTTTCACCAAATATTGATATATGTTTTAAATATAAGGATTATATAACTGCAATTGAATCTAAATTTACAGAGCCATACCAAACCTCTCATCAGAAAAAAAACTCATCAGGAAAAAAAGCTAATCAGGAAAAAAAAGAATCGTTTCCTAAAGAATATCTTAATAATTTTTCTATGTGGAAAGAAATACCAAACATTAATAAATTAGCTGATGATATTTTTAAAAAAAATAAGGAGTTTAAATATGCAGATGCTCCCCAACTTATAAAACACATTTTAGGTTTGCTTTCTAATAAAGATGGAAATAAGAAAAAATTTAGACTTGTTTATCTATGGTATGATGGATTTGAAGAAGAAGGGTACAATCATTCTTGCGAAATTAAAGAATTAAGAGAGATATTTAAATCTGATAATATTAACTTTCAATCAATTACTTGGCAGAAAGTAATAATTAAATTATTTAAAAGTGATGATATTAAGGATGTTAGTAAAATTTATAAAGCTTCGGAATATAAAAATTATATAACGGAAAGATATTTGTAAAAATATTAATAATAAAAAATTTGCTTAAAACCATTCTATAAGAGAAAATCATAGTTATAAATTATTAAGACCGCTTAAAATTTAGGAGGATATTTAATGAAAACCTACAAATTATTTTTTATTTTAACCGCATTGGTTATTTTTCTTTCTTTTTCGCTTTCTGCTTGTTCCAAAAGTACAAATTCTAATAAAAGCCCAAATCAACCTAAATCTTCCATTAAATCTAAAACTTCCGGTCGTTTAAAACTCTTTGGTGTATCTTTGCTAAATCCTAATAGAAAGACTCTTGAGAACGCAATTAAAAAAGCGGGGCTTACTCCTATTAAAGCAGGTCATAATTATTACTGCGAAAGCTACAGAGTAAACGGTCAACTCAGCGGAGCCTCCAAACTCTACGTCTGTTATACCCAAAACAACAGGTTTGCTAATGCCCAATACGTTTTTTCTGCTTTTATGAACACGGAACTCGTTAAACGCGTAATAACAATGGTATCCGATAAATACGGCAAGCCTGACAGCGTTAACGGGAATTATAATCTTGGAGACGTCACGGCTTACTGGCATTTCGGCTCTAACGAAGAGATTAAAATATTTAGGGGCTGGCCTTCTACCTCCGTTTATCTAAATTTAAGAAATATCCCAAACTACCGCAGGTTTCTTTATGAACTACATAAACAAAAAGAAGATAAAATAGCTAAAAAAGTAAAATCTCAAAGCAGCGCATTTTAAATAAATACGGAGGACTTATGCTTAAAAAAATCTTATTTTTATCCCTGCTTATTTTATTAATCTTTTCGGTTAAATCTTACGCTCATCCTTATTCCGTAAACGAATGTTATGATCATATAAGCGCTCAGGCTTTTAAAACGGCAAGGTCTTGGGGCATAAGAGCAGTAGATAACCATCCTAAAAGTTTTTACGCTCATTTGTGTCTCTATACTGCACCCATTGTCAAGACATCTTTTTTAGTTTTCTTATTCCTTCTTATTCATATTTATTTATATAGTCTTTCAGGGGGTCAGGGGGATGTGCCCCCCGCATTTAGCTCCTCTTATTCATGCCGCTTTTTCAAAATATTCGTTATAGACCTTTAGCGGCGGTTTATAGCCCAAAGACGAATGCAGCCTGTGGTTGTTATATTTATGGATATATTTTTCTATCCCGGCTCTTGCATCTTTTAGCGTCGCATAACCAGAAGGATAGATGTTGTCGTATTTAATAGTGCGCCAGAATCTTTCGATAAATATATTATCGATAGCACGACCTTTAGAGTCCATAGATATGGATATATTATGTTTTATTAACGTATTTATGAAACCTTGCGCCGTATATTGAGAACCCTGGTCGGAGTTAAATATTTCGGGTTTGCCGTAAACGGACAACGCTTCGTTTAAAACCGATACCGTAAGGCTTTCGTCCATAGCGAAGGAAA
>JAKAQK010000193.1 GCA_021822625.1 bacterium
TTTTCATAACATTCTTAAATTATATTTTATATAAGTTTTCGTTTTTTACTATTATAACTTTGTTTTCAATATCTATTTCCAGTATATTGTCGTCCGTCATAGGCAAAAAATACACTGCAGCTTCCGACTGTATCTCCGCAATGTCGGTATCGCCCTGATATATTTCCGTAACTCCGCCTAAGTCTTTATTGAAAATATTCAAACATTTTAAACCTATTAAATCAGAAACCAGATATTCGTTTTCTTCAAGATGCAGCTGCTCTTTTTTTGTAAAAACCTTAACATTTCTAAATTTTTCAGCTTCTTCAATGCTATTGATATTTTCTATTTTAATGAAATACTGTTTATTTCCGTTTTTGAGCCATTCTATAAATAATGGCAGATAGTTTATTTTTGATTCGGTATAATTGCCGGAATCCGACACATACAGCAATAATTTTCCGTCTTCGAGCAATTGTTCATTAAAAACAAAGTCGGGATTAAAAAATCTCACGACAATTTCCCCTTTAATACCGTGGGGTTTAATGATACTGCCTACAGCAATATACTCAGACATTAATATTATAAGAAAATATTATAATTATATAACTATATTAAATTATATTGATTATATTAATTAATTGAATTATAAATTAATTTGCGGCGGCTGCCTTACTATTTTTTTTAATCAAAGATTTGACCGTATCGGAAGGCTGCGCACCCAGACTTATCCATTTGTCAAACTTGTCTTTATTTATTTTAAAATCGGCCGGATCAAGATGCGGATTATAAGTTCCTAAAATCTCAATGAATTTTTTGGTAGCCGATTTTTCGCATGATGCCGCAACAACGCGGTAATATGGTTTTTTGTGAGAACCTACTCTAGCCAATCTGATTTTTACCGACACTTTAAATCTCCTTTATTGATTAATATTGTTAAACATATTTTTTATATTTTTCAGCGGACCGCCAAATTTATTTTTTTTAAATGACTTCATCATTTTTTTTACTTCTTCAAATTTATTTATGAATATATTAACGTCATTAACCGTAACGCCGCTTCCGAGGGCTATCCGCTTTCTTCGCCCGCCGTTAAGTATATCCGGATTTTTTCTTTCTTTCTCCGTCATTGAATTAATTATTGCTTTGATTTTGACAAGTTCTTTTTCGGCAGCTTCTGGATTAAATTTATCCTTTATTTTTGAAAAACCTGGTATCATGGAAGCAATTTGTGCAACCCCGCCGATTTTAGAAACCATTCCAAGCTGGTCTGCAAAGTCTTTAATGGTAAAATCTTTTTTTGTAATACTTGCTTCTAAAGATTTGGCGGTTTTTTCATCTATTGATTCCTGAGCCTTTTCTATAAGAGACAGGACGTCACCCATGCCTAAAATTCTTTCGGCAACGCGGTCTCCGTGAAAAATTTCAAAGTCGCTTAATTTTTCGCCTGTACCTATAAATTTAATCGGTTTATTTATAGTTTTTTTAATAGACAGCGCCGCTCCGCCTCTTGAATCGCCGTCCACTTTGGTTAGAATAACGCCCGTTATGCCGAGCATATCGTTGAATTTTTTAGCGACATTGACGGCACTCTGTCCAAGCATTGAATCGGCAACAAATAAAATTTCATTAGGAGCAAACTTGTTCTTTAGTTCTTTAAGTTCATTCATAAGCGGTTCGTCGATTTCAAGTCTGCCCGCCGTATCTATTATTATTGTGTCATATGCATTTTTTTCGGAAATATTGATTGCATTTTTAACTATTTCAGCAGGTTTTTCATCCGGATTAGCTTCATTTCTTGTATCATACACAGGTATGTTTATGCTTGCCCCTATTTTTTTCAGCTGAAGTATAGCCGCCGGACGGTAAATATCGGCAGGCACAAGATAAACGCTCCTTTTTATTCTGGAAAGATAAAGCGCAAGTTTTCCGGCCGTAGTAGTTTTACCGGAGCCCTGCAAGCCGGCAAGCATAATAATGACGGGCGGTTTAGCTTTTATATTTAAAGGTTCGGATTCCCCGAGCAGCGCAGCCATCTCATCCCTGATGATTTTAATCATCTGCTGAGACGGAGTAAGGCTGTCCATAACTTTTTCGCCTATAGCCTTATTTTTTACATTTTCAATAAATTCTTTTACTATAATGTAATTAACATCGGCTTCTAAAAGGCTTAACCTTACATCTTTAAGGGCGTCTTCAATATTTTTTTCGGATAATTTTCCGAAGCCCCTCAGGTGCTTAAATACTTTTTCTAATTTTGAACTTAAATTATCAAACATTATTGTAATATATTGTATAGTTTTTTATAGTTATACCGTTTTATTTGTTCGTCCGCAGTAATAAATAATTCAAAAATTCCGCAGTAAATATTTACGGCTTTATATTTATACGTGATAAACTATTTATTTTATTTAATTTAACTGATTATGTCAATAACAAAAATTATAATAAAATGTATTTATGAAATAACGAAAAGATAATTTTAACAAAGCTCAATAAAGATAAGTTCTTATTCCCGCCGCACCTGAGTGATAATTGTTAGTGTAATGATTATACCATATTATAATATAAATAATTATGCAGTTAAAATTTTTAACGCGGTAAAATAAAAATAAAATATGCACGGGCGTTAATCTTCACATTAACACCGGTGCATATTCTGTATTGCTTCTTCGGGGGTAAAGAAACTTTTTTTTTATTATTTTATTTCACTATACTCATAATTCTTTAGTTTATATTTATTCAATCTTTAATTTACTACTGTATTTATTAAATATCTTCTAAAATGCTATTCTCGCATTTAGGAATATTGCATTAGTATCTCCCATCCACTGTCCATAGTTGATATACGCAGACGATGTTGCAGGAGCGTTTCTATAAGCGCTGTCGTTTAAGAATCTAAAATTCTGGTCGTCTAATGCAAGCTGAATATTATTATTTAGTTTATATCCGACGCCTATTACAAGTCTCTGAAAATTATAAGGGCTTTCGTATATATTGCTTGTACCGTTGCTTGCATAGGAGTATCCGGCGTTAGGCTGCATAAACCAGTCCTGGACAAGTCCGAATATGCCTATTTTATTTGTAATATTATAATATCCGAAGGCGTCCACTCCATGCTCGCTATTGTCTGAAATCGTACCCGTTACGCTTGACGGCAAACCGACATTGAACGGCAAAGAACCGTTAGGATTACAAGTTGTATTTGGTTCTGAAGTGGAATATTCGCCTATTGGAGAGCATGCGCTTCCGGCATCTTCGCTGTTTCCGAAACTGCTGGATCCTCCGCCTAACGGATATGTTAAATTTCTTGCATAATCGTATTGAAGAACAATATTGTATCTGTTTGTTTTATAATTAAGAACCAAAGACGCTCTTGTAACCGGAAGATTTGAAGAACTTGCATCCGACACGGACGGCTCAAAACTGCTGTCGTTCATTCCCCACGAATAGTATCCGCTTACCCCTAAACCGTTTAAATTTGAAGATGCGCCGAACGGATAATAGCTTA
>JAKAQK010000194.1 GCA_021822625.1 bacterium
TAAATTTTTCAATATCTTCTCTGTCGAATTTTATAGAACCGTCAATTCTTACGCTTGGTATTTCCTGTTTGGCTACCATATCGTATAATTTAGACCGTCCGATACCCAATATGAGCATTACCTCTTTGAAAGGTATTAATCTTTTCTTTTCTTCCTCTACTTTTTGATTTTTAAGTTCGTTAATTTCAGAAATAATAACTTTAAACATATGGCGAAGTTCTTCGACTTCAGGATTAAAGTTTTCCTTATTTAAATTATTTAAATCTAAAGACTGCGGTTGTATGTTAGTTTCCATTTATAAAATCCCTTAAAATTAAAGACTTAATAATATATTTTGAATAAGCAACCTGAATTTTTAGAATCTTGTCCATGGGGTTTTTCCTTGATAACTCTATATCTCGTTTGTATTGCAGTATCGCGTTTAAAAGTTCAGGATTGATTATTTTTTTAGTTTGCATTTTTAGCCTCAAAATCGGGCGGAAATATTAAATCATTTGCGGACAAATTCGTTCTTTTGCAAATTTCCAACGCTAATTTCCTCGACGGATATTTTCTATAAGATAAAATATGAAACATATATGGAATGGTTATATTTAATTCGTTTGCAAAATCGGTTATCGGTATGCCGTTTTGAATTAAATATTTTTTTAATGGATGTATTTTATTTTTTTTCATAGTATCTCCCCTTTTTCAACTGTATGCATATATACTAACTGCATATGAAAATATTATCTAATAATTCTTTGTTTGTCAAGTAAAAAAATAATATAATAAATTTTTATTAACTTTCTGTATATATAGCGAAGTTATATGTATATACTGTTAGACTATTGCATATTGAAAATTTTTAATATATAAATAAAAAATGAAAAAAACGGAAGAGTTTAAAAAATATGACAAGGAATTCGGAGATAGACTGCAATATTTAATTCAGCAAAAGAAAATTCCGTTAAACAAAATAAGTGAAGAAATCGGCGTAACGGATACGTTGATTTACGATTATAAGAAAGGGAAAAAGAGTTTATCCGCTTATAGAATTAATAAAATAATAGAAGTCTTAAATCTTACAAGCAATGAAATATATTACTTATTTCAGGACGGCAAAAAACCTGAACGCATAAATAATATTTCCTGTCTCCCAGAAACTCAAGCTAACAACTTAAATCTTGATAAATCAAAATATCAGGCTATCCCCGTTTATTCTTTCGCCGGTGCCGGAAAGTTTGTAAATTTAACCGAAATCGAGCCTATTGATACGCTTTTAGTCCCGAAAGAATTTATCAAACAAAAATTAGCCGTAGTAAAAGTAATCGGGCCGAGTATGGAGCCTTATATAAAAGACGGTTCTTACGTAGGAATTGATTTAAATTACAAAGAACTCGTATCAGGATATATTTATTGCGTTAATTTAGACTATGAAGGCGCTCTTATCAAATATGTCATTAAAGACAGAAACGGTATAACTCTTAAATCGGAAAATCCTAAATTCCACGACATATTTATTAAAAAAGAAGAGATTGCCGACGGGGATCACTTCGTAATAGGACGAGTAGTTTGGGTGTGGCAGAACATTTAAATAAAAAGGAGCAATAGATGTATTTGAAAATCCTAAGCGTTAGAAAAAACTATATAGAGGAAGACGAAGAAAAAATAAATAGATTTTTCGATTCCGTGCATGCCTTAAAACCGGAAGTTTTCGACAACGGAGACAGATGGTCTATTTTTGTCTTTTACAAAGGAAAAGTTTCGGAAGAAGACAGAGAAAAAATAGAAGAACTTGAAAAAGAATTAAAAAATCAGGAAAAATCCGAAAATAAAATTATTTTCGACCCTAAAACTACAGAATTAACCGAAGAAGAGGAAAATCTCTTAGAAAAATTAAAAGACTGGAGAGAACAAAAAGCATACCATTATGGATATCCTTCATATTTCATAGCACACAATTCACATCTTGTAACTATAATCAAAATTAAACCGAAGACACTTGACGATTTTTTGCAAATTAAAGGACTATCTAAGAAAATTATAGCGCTATACGGACAGGAATTAATAAATTTACTTAATTAAGTAAACGCATTGCGGACAAAAAAATGGGGGCAAAAAAATGAAAAGTATTATTAAGATTATTAGAGAAACAGACTCAAAACTATGCGAGAACTATCCTTTTTACGAAAGGATAGTTAATTTATGGGGGTTAGAACAAAAATTCGACATTGCTTTAATCAAAAAATTTCCGTCGCTCTCAAAGCATTTTACGGACGAGATAACTATCAAAAGGTTTTCCGATTTGCAAAGAGCGGAGATTGAAAAATTAAGCATTAAGTAAAATATTTTTAATAAGGAGAAATTATGAAAAGAATAGCCTTAGGATTATTAGTTTTTACAGTTTGTTTTCTATTTACTTATTCATCGTTTGCATTGGGTAGCAAACAACCGAAAAAAAAAATTAATAGCTTATCAGAGCTAAGTGTAAAGGCTTATCTGGCAGGTTATAAAATTGAAGAAAGTGTACTAAATGAAGCAGAAGGTAGTAGTGTATCTTCTAATACAATGCCCAATAGATGTTATTATGCTGTAAAACGAATAAGTAACTCTCATATTTTATATTTAGAAAAAAAGTGTTTACAAGGAGCACAAGCCGAAGCTACTATAAGAGGTTCGCTATCTTATATTTTAAATTCAAGTACTCGATAATATTATTACCTATCCCGTCCTTCCGGGCGGGGTATCTTCTTTTCTGTATATTATTTTCCCTGTCTTAGTATCTTTAATTTCTTCTATATTTTCCTTAAAAATCCTATATATTTCCCTTGCAATTTCAAGCCTTTCCTCTTCCGACAATTCCGTTTTGTCCGCCGTGCGATTTTCTTCCTTTTCTTCTTCTTGCTCTCCAAACAAATTGTATTGCATAGGCTATTTTCCTGCTTTAAAAAATATAGAACTTATCAAAGACTTGCCCTCTTTGCTTTCCGTCTTCGTTATCCTTATCTCTTCAGTTCCCCTTAAATTTTCTACCTTAAAAACCTTTTTCCAAAACTTATCGTAAACTTCCCCGTTTTTAAAATAATAATCCGGAAGCCGCCGTTCGCTTTGCGGACAAACTATCGTGAAGCCTTTTTTTTCGATAAAAGCGGTAGAAATTATTATATCCGCTTCGTTAATTTCCGCCGCAGCATTCCCTACGGATATATCTTTAATATTAACCCTGTCGTTTTTTGCC
This sequence comes from bacterium, assembly GCA_021822625.1. GTDB lineage: Bacteria > SZUA-79 > SZUA-79 > Acidulodesulfobacterales > Acidulodesulfobacteraceae > Acididesulfobacter. The sequence continues at coordinate 3,221 of JAKAQK010000194.1, forward strand.
ATTCTTTTGGCGACGTTTGCAAAATACGGGAATAAAGACTCAGTTTGATAATTTGACAAAAAAACCATATTAAATTTTTTCGATAATAATAAAGTTAAATAAATCAAAAATTCAAGCGTAGCGCCGGAAACGGTATTAATATCCTCTTTTTTCAGCGGCATAAAATCGGAAAGCATATATTGCGTTTTATCGACGAACATCTTCATTTCAAAAGCGTTAAATACCGTTAATTCCGTTTTGTCCGCCG
>JAKAQK010000039.1 GCA_021822625.1 bacterium
CGATCTATCCAGCATACCGCCGAGACCGGCTTCAATAACGGCGATATCGACATTCTTTTCCTTAAAATACTTAAAACAGATAGCGGTAGTCAATTCAAAGAAACTATTATTAAATCCGCCGGATAAGAAAAAATTTTTCAGTCTTTCTAAATCTGTGTCGCTTATCTGTTCTCCGTCAACGATTATCCTTTCATTAAATCTTAAAAGATGCGGCGATGTGTATAGTCCGACGTTTAAACCATGCGCTCTTAAAATCTCATAAATAAACCTGCTTACAGAGCCTTTTCCGTTAGTGCCGGTAATATGGATAAAATTAATACATTCCTGCGGATTATCTGCATATTTTAATAGTTCCCCGATACCGCTTAAACCAAAATTCATTTTAAAACCTTGTTTCTTATATAATTTTTCAACTGAATCAAGATTGTTGATTTCTGATTTATTTCTTTCAGCCATTTATTATTTATCGATTTAATTTTAAATAATTTCGTATAATTATATAGTTGCTATTTTATTTTTGACAATGAAAAATTCATAGGTAAATTCTAAATTTAATAAAAAAATGCAGCCGTTATTATGTCATTTATTATATTATTATATCAACTCAAGGCTCGTCCTAATTTTATAGGTTGTTCTCACTTACAGCGGTATAATAAAAAATAAATGCTAAATACAACAGAGCTGTCCTAATTAATTATTGATTAGCAAAGTTAAGAGATTTTTAAGAGTGCTCTTTATATCTTTTCGTTCCACTATCATATCTATCATACCATGTTCTAAAAGATACTCCGCCCTTTGAAAACCCTCGGGAAGGTTTTGATGAATAGTCTTTTCAATTACCCTTGGACCAGCAAATCCAATTAGAGCTTTAGGTTCGGCTATCATAACATCTCCTATGCTTGCAAAAGATGCAGATACGCCTCCTGTAGTCGGATCGGTCAAAACGGATATATAAGGAAGATGCGTTTTCTCGTACTCTGAAATCACCGCGATAGTTTTAGCCATTTGCATTAAAGAAAAAATACCTTCCTGCATTCTTGCTCCCCCTGAAGAAGTAAATATTATGACGGGCAATTTTTTTTCAATAGCATATTCAAATGTTCTGGTTATTTTTTCTCCAACGACTCTACCCATGGAACCGCCCATAAAATTGAAATCAAAAAAAATGGACGCCGCTTCTATTTTTTCTATTAAACCATACCCCGCGACGGCAGCATCGAACAATCCAGTTCTTTTATAATCTTCCTTCAATCTATCTTTATATTTTTTTGTATCTTTGAAGTCTAAGATATCATCGGGTTTTAAATCATCAAACAAACGCACAAAAGTGCCTTCATCAAAAATTATCTTGATTCTGCTCGCAGAATTTATCCTGAAATGATAATTGCATTTTGGACATACATCAAGATTCCTTTCAAGTTCTTTTTTATAAATAATCTCGTTGCATCCCTGACATTTTACCCATAAACCTTCAGGAATACCTCCTTGTTTATTAGTATCCTTTTTATCTTTATCGTTTTTTTTTAATTTAAATAAATGCATATACGGCTACAAAATATATATTATATTGTATTATATTATATTAGTTACACTGCATATTTGGAACATTTTAGAACATAATGATTAATTTACCATTCATTAAATTTATTGCTTAATTTTATTTTTTCAAAAATTTTTTACATAAGACTTGATTTGATGCCGTAAGAAAATTCCGAAATACTTTTAATAATATTCTTTTTATCGTTTAAATTATTTTCAATAAATTGTATAATTTTTGAACCTATAATAATTGCATCTGCATAATTTTTTATTTCTTCCGCCTGTTCAGGACTGGATATTCCAAACCCTATTCCGACAGGAATATCTTTAATATTTTTTATTTCTTCCACTTTTGAACGCATTTCCGATGGAAGGCTTTTTCTTGCGCCCGTCACTCCCGTAACGCTGACATAATATACAAAACCTTTTGCATATGACGTGATTAGTTTAATCCTTGATATATCCGAAGTCGGCGCCAATAAAAAAATTTGGTCTATATTTTTTTTGTCGATAAATTGCTTTAATTCAAAAGATTCTTCAGGCGGTAAATCAACGACGAGAACACCGTCTATTCCGGCTGCCGAAGCGCTATCGGCAAATTCTGAAGTGCGGTAGGCAAAAATAGGGTTGTAATAAGTAAAAAATATTACTGGGATTTCTGAGATTTCCTTTAGTCTTGCAACAAAGTTAAAAGCATCGGCCATGGTTACGCGATTTTTTAACGTTCTTTCGTACGATTTTTGTATGACCTTACCGTCTGCCATAGGATCAGAAAAAGGATATCCCAATTCTATCATATCTGCACCGTTGGATATTAATGCCTTTGCTATGTCAAATGAAGTTTCTATATCAGGGTCGCCAATTGAAATAAAGGGAATAAATGCAGTTTTTCCCGCTTTTTTATAATTTGCAAAAAGCTCATCTATTTTATTTATATTGTTCGCCATATTATTTCGATCCCGGTTTTTATTAATTAAAGTTAACTATCATTTCTATTAAAATCTATTGCAATCTATTACAATTATTTGTCATTAGAATGCTGCTCTTTCTTAATTTTATTTTCTGATAAATAACCTGCTATTGTTTCCATATCTTTATCTCCCCTGCCTGAAAGATTTACGATAACCGTTTTACCCTTGATTTCTTTTTTAATTTTATCTAAGTATGCAACGGCATGCGAACTCTCTATCGCCGGAATAATACCCTCCAACCTGCATAAAAGTTTAAATGCTTCTATTGCTTCTTTATCGGTTATAGTATCGTAAATTATTCTTTTTTTATCTGCATAAAAACTGTGTTCAGGCCCTACCCCCGGATAATCTAATCCTGCAGCTATCGAATGAGCTTCCTTGATTCTTCCGTCTTCATCCTGCAATAAGTAGGTTTTATTGCCGTGCAGTACACCCGGCTTTCCTCCTGATATTGATGCGGCATGCATCCCTGTTTCTAAACCAAATCCGCCTGCTTCAACCCCGTACATTTTTACTTCTTTATATTTTAAAAAAGGATGGAATAAGCCAATCGCATTGCTTCCTCCCCCTATGCAGGCAATTAAAATATCAGGAAATTTGTTTATCTGTTTTAACTCTTTTAAAACTTCCTTCCCTATAACAGACTGAAAATCTCTGACCATCTCAGGATAAGGATGCATTCCAGCAGCAGTGCCTATCATATAATAAGTCGTTCTCACGTTTGTAATCCAATCTCTTATAGCTTCATTCATAGCGTCTTTAAGTGTTGACGAACCGGCATTAACCGGAGTTACTTTTGCTCCGAGCACTTCCATTCTTAACACATTTTGTTTTTGCCGTTCAATATCTTTTACGCCCATAAATACTTCACACTCAAGGTCAAATAAAGCGCATACCGTCGCTGTGGCAACCCCATGCTGACCTGCCCCTGTTTCCGCTATTATCCTTTTTTTGCCCATTTTAACGGCAAGCAAAGCCTGCCCAAGCGTATTATTTAATTTATGCGAACCGGTATGATTTAAATCCTCTCTTTTGAGATATATATTGGAAGAATAAAGCTTTGATAATCTGGAAGCATAATAAAGCGGCGTTGGTCTTCCCGCATAATTTTTTAAATAACTTCTCAGTTCGTCTTTAAACTCTTTGTTGTTTTTAATTTTTTTATAAAATTCTTCCAACTCTAATATTGCCGGCATTAAAGTTTCAGAGATATATCTTCCTCCATATTCTCCAAAATGCCCTTTACTATTTGGATATTTCATTTGAGCTCCAACTATTTTATTAAAATATAGTTCATATTATTTACTATTAGCGAATAATAACTTCATTTTATCATAATCTTTTTTTCCAGGAAATTTTTCAATTTTACTTGAAAGGTCAACGCCGTACGGTTTCAAATTATTATTTATATAATTTATATTATCGGGAGAAACACCGCCTGCGATAATTTTATCAGATAAATCTAAACTTCTAAGTATATCCCAATCGAACGCAGTTCCGGTTCCGCCGTATACGCCCCGCCCAACATAAGTATCAAGTAGTATATTGACCCTTAAAGATTCATACAGATGAACCTTGGCTATGTCAGATTCGTTATTTATGTGAACAGCTTTAACAATATTACGCTCATAACCATATTTTTTTAAATTTTCGATATAATCAGGCTTTTCGCTGCCTGAAAGCTGAATAATATCTATACCGGTTTCACGGATTATTTTATCTAAATCGGTTATATCTATATCGACAAATATGCCTGCCGTTAAAACACCCTCTTTTGTTTTAAAAAAATTCTTTTCTGAATTTAAATTAATATTGTTAATTTCAGCGATGATATTCTTTGCATTTTCGATGTCAATATTTCTCTTTGAGTTTTTATAAAAAACAAAACCTAAACAATCAGCGCCTAGTTCAACTGCATTAATCGCATCTTCTAAATTTGTAATGCCGCATATTTTAATCTTTATAGCCATACTGTATAAATACCGCTTAATAAAATAAAATATTATGTATGTTCATTAAATGCTATATTATACTTATTAAATAAATTAAATATCTGAATAATTATCAACAGGATAAGGTTCTAAAAAATCTTTAATCTGTGATTCTACATCTTCAGACATAACTAAAGCTTCGCCTATTAAGAAAGAATTTATACCGCGATGGATAAGCATCTCTATATCCTTTCGTTTATGTATTCCGCTTTCAGCGACTACTATAATACCTGGGGCTATTTTTTTTGCCAGATTTATTGTTTTAGAAATATCCGTTTTAAAAGTGGTTAAATCTCTATTATTTATTCCTATTATCTCGGCTCCTGCTCCTAATGCAACATCCAATTCATATTCATCTGAAATTTCCGTAAGCACATCCATAGACAATTCCTTAGCAAGGGAAAGAAGATTTACATAATCTTCTTTCGAAAGCGCCTTTAAAATCAGAAGAACCGCATCAGCGCCTATTACTTTCGATTCAAAAACCTGTATTTCATCTATTATAAAATCTTTTCTTAAAATAGGCAATTTGACGACGCTTCTAACTTTTGCAATATCTTTTGGGTCACCCATGAAAAATTTTTTGTCGGTAAGAACGGAAATAGCACTAGCGCCAGAATTTTCATACTTTTTTGCAAGCGCCTCAGGTTTATAATCATGAATAAATATTCCTTTTGAAGGGGATGCTTTTTTAAGTTCCGCTATTATGCTGCATATTTTAAAAGCAACTGCTTCTCCGTTAGAACGCGGTTTTAGAGCTTTTTTAAAATTTCTGTTCTCATAAAAAGTTTCTCGAGCTTCTTTTATATAATTCCGGATATTAATTTTTTCTTTGAATTTTTCAACTTCAATTTTTTTATTATTTAAAATTTCGTCTAATATCACGCGTCAACCCCATATTTTCTGTTATGCAATTATTTGATTTAATATTATTTAATTTAATTTATATATGTGATATATCCAATAGTTATCCATGCCTTACTGAATTCATTATAATTCATTAAATCTTATAATTTTATTTTTATATCGCCGTTAAAAAAACGGTTAACTATGCAAACATAATGCAAAGCGTTTGCATATTATCTTATCATGTTTATGTTTTGTTATTAGATATTTTTATAAATTTTTTCAGAGTTTTCTCTGCATTGCCGGATTCAATGCTCTGCCTTGCCAAGCAAATAGCTTCATTCAAATTATCTGTTTTACCCGAAGCCAAAATAGCAAATCCTGCGTTTAAAATTGCCATATCGCTTTTAGGCGATTTCTTACCTGAAACTACGTCTTTAATTATAACAGCGTTTTCAGCAGCGGAAAATGCTTGCAGTTCTTTAATATTGCATAGTTTGAAACCTAACTCTTCAGGATCTATTTCATAGGAAATTTCCGTCACGCCGTTAATTTCATATACCGTAGTCTTATCTGACAAACTAACTTCGTCCATGCCGTCTTTGCCATGCACTGCATAAACTCTTTGGAGCCCCAACAATTTTATTGCACCGGCGATTTTTTTTCCTATTTCTCCAGAATAAACACCTATTACCTGATTTTTGGCATTAAAAGGATTAGTTAACGGACCTAAAATATTGAATATCGTTTTAATTCCCAATTCTTTTCTAACAGGTGCCGCAAATTTCATAGCTCCGTGAAACTTTGGCGCAAATAAAAAACCTATGTTAGCCTCTTCAATGGACTTAATGACTGTATTAATATCAGCTTGGATATTAACGCCTAATTCTTGGAGAACATCGGCGCTCCCCGATTTAGAAGAAACTGCATAATTCCCGTGTTTTGCAATCTTAACACCCGCTCCTGCCGCTATAATTGCAGCGCATGTAGAAACATTAAAAGTATTTTTGTAATCCCCTCCCGTTCCGCATGTATCGACCAATTCAAATTGTATGCGAGCCGGTATTGCTGCTTCAACCGCATTGCTCCTCATAGCTTTAGCGGCTCCTACTATCTCCTCTACAGTCTCTCCTTTAGCTTTTAGCCCTGTTAAAATTGATGCTATCTGTGCGTTGGTAAGTTCTCCGAGAAATATTCTATTGAAAATTTTAAATGTCTCGTCTTCAGTTAAATCAACGCCGCTTGTCAATGCTTCAATAATTTTTTTTATTTCCATATTCTTCACATTGTAAAAAATTATTAATTATATTCTTTCCTTGAAAAGTCAGTATAGATTCAGGATGAAACTGCACACCGTATACGTTGTATCCCTTAAGTTCTATTGCCATAATTTCATCGTCGTCTTTGGCATAAGCAGTAATATTTATAATATCGGGAATATTTTTTTTGCTTATTACAAGAGAATGATATCTGGTCGCTTCAAATGATTCAGGGATATTCTTAAATAAAAGAGAAGTTGAATTGTGTTTTATAGATGAAACCTTTCCGTGCATAATATTTGACGCTCGGACTATTTCCGCTCCAAATGCATATCCTATTGCCTGATGTCCCAGACATACACCTAATATAGGAAGTTTATTATAAAATTCTTTAATTATATCAACTGAAATTCCTGCTTCAGACGGAGATTTAGGACCGGGCGATATAATAATTTTATCGGGATTTATTTTTTTAATATCAGCAATGCTGATTTCATCATTTCTATATACAATTACCTTATGCCCTAATTCCCCGACATATTGCACTATATTGTAAGTAAACGAATCGTAGTTATCTATGACTAATATCATAATTAATCCCTATGCCTATGCGTTTTATCTATTTTTCATACGGCTTGTTTATCTGTTTTATTTAACTTTATTAAACTTTTTATTAAACTTTTATTTAACCGGCTTCATTGACTATCGGCGCAAAGTTTGCCGGCTATATCGAAAGCCGTTATGAGATGTTTTAATTTATTTTCAGTTTCGGCAAACTCATTTTCAGGGGTAGAATCAAATACTATACCGCCTGCAGCCTGCACATAACATGAAGATTTATTGAATAATGCCGTTCTGATAGTAATACAAAATTCCATTTTTTCGCATTTGCCGTTATTCAAAAATCCAAAATATCCAACGCCTCCGCCATATACACCTCTTTTGGAATCTTCAATTTCATTAATTAATTCCATTGCCCTTACTTTTGGAGCACCTGTTAAGGTTCCTGCGGGAAATGTTGCTTTGATAAGGTCAAACGCATCAAATTTTTCATCGAGCTCGGCAACAATGTTTGTGACTATATGCTGAACATGTGAATATTTTTCTATATACATTAGTTTATCAACTTTGACAGTGCCTATTTTAGATACCCTTCCTATATCGTTTCTCCCCAAATCTACGAGCATAACATGCTCAGCTCTTTCCTTCGGATCATCAAGAAGTTTTAAAGCCAGCATTTCATCTTCTGCAGGGTTAGAACCTCTTATGATAGTTCCGGCAATCGGTCTTGTTTCAATTATATTATCAGATAATTTAATTAAATTTTCAGGCGAAGAACCTGCTATAACAAAATCATTTATTTTAAGATAGAACATATAAGGAGAAGGATTGACTAATCTTAAAGCGCGATAAAAACAAAAAGGGTCGGGGAAATTTAGAATCTTTTTTCTTCTAGAAATTTGAATCTGAAATATATCTCCTTTAAGAATATAATCTTTTGCTTTTAATACTTTTTCTTTATATAAATTAAAATCAACTTCGTCGGTTATTTCTATATTGTTAGGTTTTGAGTTTGAATCAAATACCTTTTCGACATCATTGGTGCAGTTTCTATTTCTTATTTTGCCGACGATATTTTTAATATTACTAATTGCTTCATCAAATTTTTCTTCTATATTTTCAGAAAAATCATCATTTATAAGGAGAGCGACAACTGATATTTTTTGTAATAAAGAATCGTATATTATAATATTTTTAGGCAGCATCAAAAAAAGGTCCGGCACATCTGTTATATCTTTTTTAGTCGGCGGGAGTTTTTCAATTAGACTGCAAATTTCATAACCTAAATATCCGAATAAGCCGGCCGTAAAATTTTCTGGAAGATCTTCATTGTATATTTTATATTGCGAAATTATTTCCTTAAGAAAAGAAAAAATATCTTTATTGCAAATTTCATCTAAACTGTAATTATAAGCAAAGGTTGCAGTTCGAATATTATTTTTTTCAGTAAATTTGTTAACTACTATATTTTTACCTGAAAGACTGACTGTAAAATGAGGATTTAAACAAATAAAAGAATACCGCCCCCATTTGCCGACGCCCTCGGCACTTTCAAAAAAAAATGAAAAAGGTTCATCGGAAAATACTGAAAATATTGAGATGGGGGTCTCCATATCTCCGGTGATTTCTTTTATTATGGGAATTACGTTGTATGATAATGCAATATCTTTTATATTGCTTTTGTTTATTATTGACATAATTATGAAATTATATCACATTTTTTTAAATTAAACATAATTATATATTGTATAATCTAATACTCAATATGCGCATTATATTTAATACGAAACATTATAAAATATAATTATAAAGGCTGTTTTTGCCGCAATCATATGTTTTCTAATTTTTAATTATTTTTTTACATTTTCATTGTATTATAAATTTAACAAAAAAAAGCATCTGCTTTCATTTCACGCCTTGCAGTTACTAACTGACTCAATGCACGGCATTAAAATAAATCAGATGCTTTTTCACTTTTTCAAATTAGAAAGATACTTTCTAATTCTTTATTTTTGTTCTTGCTTGTTTTCTGAGACAAATTCAATAAATCCTAACGGACTAACGTCTCCTGCCCTAAAGCCGGTTTTTATAATTCTTGTATAGCCGCCTGGTCTTTCTTTGAATCTCGGACTAATTTCTCCAAATAATTTTTTTGTTGCAGATTTGCTTCTTAATCTTGAAAAAGCCAATCTTCTATTTGAGATAGTATCATTTTTTCCAAGCGTTATAAGTTTTTCTATATAGCTTCTAATAACTCTTGCTTTTGGAAGAGTGGTTTCAATTCTTTCATGTTCTATCATAGATGCCGCCATATTTCTTAAAAGCGCAGATCTATGAGACGACGTTCTATTTAGTCTAGATTTAATTTTTCTGTGACGCATTTTTTACCTCAGTCTATGTGGTTAATTCCTAATTATTTTCTTTTGTTTCTTCAATATTTTTTACATTATCTAATTTCATACCAAGGCTCAGTCCCATAGTTGCTAAAACTTCCTTGATTTCATTCAGCGATTTTCTTCCAAAATTTTTAGTTCTAAGCATTTCGTTTTCCGATTTTTGAACTAGTTCATATAATGTTCTTATATTAGCATTTTTTAAACAATTGGCTGATCTCACCGACAATTCTAATTCATCAACACTTTTATGAAGATTGTCGTTGTTTTTTTCCTCTACTATTACTTCTTCATTCGCATTAATACTTTTTGGAAGCATTTGTTCCATTTCTTCAAAAGATACAAAAACCGACAATTGGTCCTGCATAATTCCAGAAGCTTCTTTTAATGCATCTTCCGGTGTAATATATCCATTTGTAAATATTTCCATTACTAATCTGTCATAATCTATAATTTTACCTACCCTAGCGTATGAAACATCTACGGTAACCTTTTTTATCGGAGAATATGCAACATCAAGAGTAATTGTTCCTAAAGACGCATCTTCGCGCTTTATAACCTCGCTCGAAACATAACCTCTGCCGCTTGTAACTAACATTTCAGCTTTAAAATGCCCGCCCTTTGATATAGTAAACAATTTCTTTTCTTTATTTATAACTTCGATATTTTGAGACGTTTTTATATCTGAAGCAAATACATCTCCTTCAGTATCGATATCAAGATAAACTACCTCTTGTCCTTCATCTGAAAAAAGATTGAAATCAACCTCTTTTAAGTTCAAAATTATTTCGGTAACATCTTCTGTTATACCAGGTATTGTCGAAAACTCATGATATACGTTGTCAAATTTAACTTCTGAAATTTTATGCCCCATAATAGAGGATAGCAATATTCTTCTCAATGAATTGCCGATAGTAATGCCAAATCCTCTTTCCAACGGTTCTACAATCAATTTTCCATAATAATCCGTATATGTTTCCTTTTCAAATTCTATTCTTTTTGGCTTAATAAGTGAAAGCCAACTTTTTTTCATATTGCCTCCAAAAAAAATTATATTAGGCTCCTATTTAGAATATAGCTCGACAATAAGTTTTTCGTTTATTGACGTAGAAATATCATCTCGTTCAGGATAATTTTTGTAAACGCCTTTATATGCATCCTTATCGACTTCCAACCAATTATAAGTATTTTTTCTAACGGACAATTCTATAGATTTATTAACCAAGTCATTTTTTTTACTTTTCTCAGAAATCGTTATTTCATCTCCAATATTTACGGTATATGACGGAATATCTAATTTCTTACCGTTGACCTTCACATGTCCATGCCTTATAAGCTGCCTTGAAAAAGACCGTGAACTCGCAAAACCCATTTCATAAATAACATTATCTAATCTTCTTTCAAGCAGTATTAATAGATTTTCTCCGGTTATGCCTTCCATGTTTTCAGCTAAACGATATACTTTTTTAAACTGCTTTTCCATAAGACTATATGTTTTTCTCAATTTTTGTTTTTCTCTTAACTGTTCTCCAAATTCAGAAAACTTACCTCTTCCTCCTTTATGCTGACCTGGACCGTAAGCTTTTCTTTCAATAGCGCACTTATCCGTGAGGCATCTTTCACCTTTTAAAAAAAGCTTTAATCCTTCTCTTCTGCATATTCTACATCTGGCTTCAGTATATTTAGCCATTTATCGACCTCTTTATTAAAATTATTATTATTAATAACCAATTTGTAAATATAAATAGAACAATCTGACTATATATATCCAGCTTTACACGCGTCTTCTTTTAGACGGCCTGCAGCCATTATGCGGTATCGGCGTAACATCTTTAATAACCGTAATATTCAAACCGGAACTCTGAAGAGCTCTCAGGGCGCTTTCTCTACCGCTGCCCGGACCCTTAATATATACTTCTATGTTTGTCACTCCATATTCAGAAACTTTTTTAGCAGCATTTTCTGCAGCTATCTGACCTGCATAAGGGGTACTTTTTCTTGAGCCTTTAAAACCAGAACTGCCTGAACTAGCCCAGGCTATAACATTGCCGTTTAAATCCGCTATGCTTACTATCGTGTTGTTAAATGTCGATTTTACATGAGCTATTGCATTCTGTATTGTTTTTTTTTCTTTTTTTTTCTTAATAGTCTTTTTCTTCTGTTCAGCCATTTAAACCTCTTGAATAATTCAAATTATTATAATTTCAATTAATAAAGTTTACTTATTTAACCTGAGCCGCATTTAAGCCTTTTTTAACGACCCTATAGATTTTCTCGGTCCTTTTCTAGTTCTGGAATTTGTTTTTGTCCTTTGACCTCTTACCGGTAAACCTTTTTTATGTCTAAGACCTCTATACGAAGCTATATCGATAAGTCTCTTAATATTGGTTTGGATTTCTCTTTTAAGATCTCCTTCTACCTTATATTTTTGATCAATCGCCTGTCGTATCAAATTAACCTGTTCTTCTGTAAGGTCATTAACTTTGATATTCATATCGATACCGGTGTTAGACAATATTTTTTTTGAGGTTGACCTTCCTATACCGAAAATATATGTTAAACCGATTTCGATTCTTTTATTTTTTGGTAAATCTATACCCGATATTCTAGCCATTTATTCCTCCTATTTATCCCTGACGCTGTTTATGTTTTGGATTTTCACAAATAACTCTTACAACGCCTTTTCTTTTTACAACTTTACATTTATCACAAATTTTTTTTACAGATGATCTGACTTTCAATTTTTATACTCCTATCTTATTTATTTTTCTTATTAATTTTATTATTTTGTTCTAAATATTATCCTACCTCGTGTAAGGTCATATGGAGAAAGTTCGACGGTCACCTTATCGCCCGGTAAAATTCTAATATAGTGCATACGCATCTTACCGGATATGTGAGCAAGCACTTTATGCCCATTCTCCAATTCAACCCTAAACATAGCATTAGGCAGCGGTTCTAAAACAACGCCTTCAACTTCAATTAAATCTTCTTTTTTTGCCATATTTTAATTTAATTTCTTATTTATAAATTTAATTTCTACACTCAGCATAAAATTAAATAAACTATAAATATTAGGTTAAAATTTCCGGGCCATTTTTCATTATAGCAACTGTATGTTCAAAATGTGCGGACAAACTGCCGTCTGCAGTTACAACAGTCCAATGATTTTTTTTTATCTTTACTTTATAATTTTTTTCATTTACCATTGGTTCAATTGCAATCACTAAGCCTTCTTCAAGAATTACATTGTAATTCTTGATAACATAGTTAGGAACCTGCGGATCTTCGTGTAATTTAAATCCTACGCCATGTCCGACAAAATCGCGGACAACAGAAAAATTTTTACTCAAAACGTAATTTTCAATCGAACTGCTTATTTCGCTCAAATCGTTACCGATCTTTGCCTGCTCTATGCCTTTGTATAAGGATTTTCTTGTCGTATCAATCAACTCTTCAGCTTTTTCGGATATTACGCCAACAGGAACGGTTATAGCAGAATCTGCATAATAACCGTTATGTAAAACTCCGAAATCTAAACTTACTATATCTCCTTCATGCAGTTTCCTGTCTGATGGAAAACCATGGACAACCTCTTCATTTATAGATACGCAGACAGAATGCGGAAAGCCGCTATAACCTTTGAATGCGCATTTAGCATTACTATAACTATTAACTATCTCTTCAGCTTTTAAATCGTAATTTTTTGTAGCAAATCCGGGCTTAGTTATCTCAGCTAAACTATTCAAGACCTGTTTGACAATTGCGCCTGATTTTTTAATTCCTTCTATATCAGCTTGGTTTTTTAAACTAATCATCTATCTTATAAATTGTACTTATAAATTATAAAATTTAATAGAAGCATCATATATTTTTCTTAATATTATATATGCAACATTATCATTTAGCGCATTTAATTCCAGAAATAATGTCTTTTAATACGGCATCTGCACTTTTGTTTCCATCAATCTCTACAACTTTATTTTTTTTTCTGTAATATTCTATTAATGGATATGTTAGCTGCTTATAAACTTCCAATCTATTTTTTATTACATCTATTTTATCATCTTCTCTTGTTATCAGTTTAACCTTGCAATCATCACACAAATTATCAAATTTTGGAGGATTGAATATTAAATGATATACTCTATTGCACTTAGGACATATACGCCTATTCGTCAACCTTTCATAAACAACGTCGTCCTCTACGTTTATGTATATAACCCCCTTAATTGACAAATTTAACTCGTCTAATATTTGTTCAAAAAGTTTATTTTGTTCCAAGTCCCTCGGAAATCCGTCAAATAGGAAACTTTTATCTGCTGCATCCTTATTGTTTTCAATAGATGATTTAATGGCATTTTTGACCATTGAAACAACAATTTGTGCCGGAGCTAAATTGCCGTTGTCTATATATTTTTTTGCTTCAAGACCTAATACCGTTCTATTCTCGACATTCTCTCTTAGTATGTCGCCTGTTGAGATAAGCTTGCATTTATAATAGTTTGCGACATTTTTAGCCTGAGTCCCTTTTCCTGCCCCCGGTGCGCCTATCAAAACACAAATTAAATTATTTTTCATCTTTTTTTAGACGCTTTTTTTAATAAAGAATCATAATTTCTATACAATAAATGCGATTGTATTTGAACTATAGTATCCATTGCAACGACGACTACTATTAATAAACCTGTTCCTCCAAAATAAAAAGGCACATGAAATTTATCAATTAAAATAGTAGGCAATAAACAAATTGCAGAAACATAAACAGCACCGATAAACGTAACCCTATTGAGAATCTTATCAATAAAATTTGCAGTAGACTTACCTGGTTTAATACCCGGTACATTTCCGCCGTATTTTCTTAAATCATCTGCTACTTCGTCAACTTTAAACGTTATTGCCGTATAAAAATAACAAAAGAAAAATATTAAAACTACAAATATCAAATTATATAAAAAACCATCCGGATTTAAATATTGCGATACCGATTCAAAAAATGGGTCTTTAATAAAATTAGAAATCGTGGCTGGAAAAAGTAATATTGACATAGCAAAAATTGGAGGAATAACCCCCGGCGTATTGACTTTAATAGGTAAATAGCTGACCTGTCCGGAATATAATTTTCTGCCTACCATTTTTTTAGGGTATTGTATAGGAATTCTTCTCTGAGCAGATTCGACGAAAACAATAAATCCTATTACAAGCGCCATCATTATGATAATTAAAATAATCAGCATAGGGCTTAACTCTCCCGCGCCGACAAGTTTAAAAGTATTTACAGCCGCTGCCGGAAGCGCCGAAACTATACCGGCGAAAATTATTAAAGAAATTCCATTTCCTATACCGTGTTCAGATATTTCTTCGCCTATCCACATAACAAATACAGTACCGGCCGTTAAGGCAATTACTGAAATAATCATGAACGATAAACCCGGGTTAGATACAATAGGAATTCCATTTGGGCTTTTCATAGCCTGAATTCCATAACTTATACCAATAGATTGAAGTAACGCAAGACCAACCGTACCGTATCTTATATATTGCATCAATCGTTTTCTTCCAGCTTCTCCTTCCTTTTGCAATCTATCCATTGCCGGAAAAACCATTGGAAGCATTTGAAAAATAATAGACGAACTAATGTATGGCATTATCCCGAGAGAAAAAATGGAAAATCTTGCCAAAGCTCCGCCAGTGAACATATTGAACATTCCGAATAAATTACTATTTGCTTTGTTGAAAAACGCAGTCAAAGCAACGGCATTAACGCCGGGGGTAGTAATATGCACACCGAGCCTGAATACTATAAACATTAAAAGAGTATAGAAAATTCTATTGCGCAGCTCAGGAATTTTACCTACATTTTCAAAACTTTGCGCCATTATATTATCTCGCCATTATATGATTTCAATTGTACCGCCAGCTTTTTCTATTTTATCTTTAGCGCTTTTAGATATTTTATTACAAGATATTTTAATTTTTCTATCTACTTCGCCTATGCCTAATATTTTAAATTTTTTACCTTCTATATTTTTTACAAGACCGGCGTCTTTTAACATATGAATATCTATATTTTCTTCTTTTAAGCCTGCAATATCTTTCAAATTAACTATGATATAATCTTCTCTTAGCGGATTATTAAAACCTCTTTTAGGTACGCGTCTGATATATGGCATTTGTCCGCCTTCAAATCCTGCCCTAACTCCACCGCCTGCACGCGCATTTTGACCTTTATTTCCTTTGCCGGAAGTTTGACCGTGGCCCGAACCCTGTCCTCTGCCCAATCTTTTTTTCTTTTTATTTCCTAATTTGCTGAAATTATTTAGACTTATCATTTATTTTTCCTTATTTTCAAATCTTCTGTTTATTAATTCTTTTTTATAATATAACGAAGATAAACATTTTATAGTTGCTCTCGCAACATTATGCGGATTAGACGAACCTATGCTTTTTGCATATACATTTTTGATACCACTCAGTTCAAAGATTGCCCGCATTGCTCCTCCGGCAATTATTCCTGTACCTTCGGGTGCCGGTTTCATAAATACATAACCGGCTCCGGCTTTTGCATCCTGTTCGTGAGGAATAGTGTTCTTGAAAATTTTAACTTTCATTAAATTTTTCTTTGCCTGCTCCGTAGCTTTTCTTATGGCTTCCGGAACTTCCTTTGCTTTACCTAAACCTATTCCGACATATCCGGCGCCTTCGTCTCCAACAGCGACTAAAGCAGAAAATCCAAACCGTCTGCCGCCTTTAACTACTTTGGCTACCCTGGATATATGTATAACCTTATCTTTAAAATTTAAATCTTGTTTATTAGATATTTCCAAATTATCCTCCCAAAACTAAAAAATTAAACCGTTTTCTCTTGCAGCATCGGCTAATGCCTTAACTCTGCCGTGATATATATATCCGTTCCTATCAAAAGCAACTTCATTAATAGAATTTTTTTTACAAAGTTCGGCAATTTTAGCGCCAATTATTT